>NZ_MWIG01000495.1:0-7798 GCF_002156145.1 Streptomyces sp. NRRL B-24572
TCGGCGGCGCGATGGCGACGATCGGGCGGTACAAGGGGCCCGTCATGGGGCTGGCGGCGGCGGTCTTCGGGGCGTACACGCTGCTCATCGGCATCGCCGTCGCCGTCGCCCTGTCCGGAGTCGCCGACGAGATCAGCGCACTGGTCGACCTGGCCGACCGGCCCGGCGCCCAGGAACCGGGGTGGCACGAGATCCGGCCTCTCATCATCGCCTTCGTCATCGTCGCGGCCGTCGCCCTGATCGGATACGTGCTCGCCGTCGCGACCGTCCAGGCGGCCACGCTCACCGTCCTCCAGGACGCTGTCCTCGGCCGCCCCGCGACCTTCGGCTCCGTGTGGCGCAGGACGCTCCCCCGGGTGCCCGCCCTCATCGGCACGAGCCTGCTCACCGGGCTGATCGCCGTGGTCCCGGTGCTCCTGGCGCTGGTCTTCTTCTCGATCGGCATGGTCGGCGCGTCGGCCGGCGACGACAGCGACGAGGTCGCCGGCGCCTACATCGGCCTCGGCATACTGGGCTTCCTGGTGGCCGTCGTCCCGGTGGTCTGGCTCTGGGTGAAGTTCAGCCTGGCCCCCGCGGCCGTGGTCTTCGAGAAGCAGGGCCCGGTCCGGGCGATGCAGCGCTCCTCGCAGCTCGTGCGCGGACGCTGGTGGCCGGTCCTCGGCATCTCGATGCTGGCCGCCCTGATCGCCGGGATCACGGCCGGGATGATCCAGCAGGTGCTCAGCATGGTCGGGATCATCCCCGCCATGGCGGCCGCCGCGGATCTCGGCACGGACCCGGAGTTCTCGGAGGTCCTGTCGGTCTTCTCGGTCTACATCGTGATCACCATGGTGGGCCAGCTGATCGGCTACCTGATCCAGACCACCTTCCCGCCCCTGGTCAACGGCCTCATCTACGTCGACCAGCGCATCCGCAACGAGAACCTCGCCCCGGTCCTGGCCGAGAGCGCCGGCCTGCCCCCGCAGCCGCCCGCGGCCCCCGGCTTCTGACGCGGGACGCCGAAGGTCTCGGGTACGCCGAAGGGCCGTGTCCACCGGGGAATCCCGGCGGGCACGGCCCTTCGTACAGGTACCGGCGGACCGATCAGACGTTGAAGCCGAGCGCGCGCAGCTGCTCGCGGCCGTCGTCCGTGATCTTGTCCGGGCCCCACGGGGGCATCCAGACCCAGTTGATCTTCAGCTCGCTGACGATGCCGTCCGTCGCGGACTTCGCCTGGTCCTCGATCACATCGGTCAGCGGACAGGCCGCCGACGTCAGGGTCATGTCCAGCGTCGCGACGTTCGAGTCGTCGATGTGGATGCCGTAGATCAGGCCCAGGTTGACGACGTCGATGCCCAGCTCGGGGTCGACGACGTCGTACAGCGCCTCACGGACTTCTTCCTCGGAGGCCGGCTTCATCGTGGCCTCGGCGTTCTCGGTCATGCCGACTTCCTCTCCGCGTCACCCAGCGCCTGGGCGGTCGCGTCCTTCCACGCCATCCAGCTGAGCAGCGCGCACTTCACACGGGCCGGGTACTTGGAGACGCCCGCGAACGCGACCGCGTCCTCCAGGACCTCCTCCATCGCGTCGTCGGGCTCGATCTGGCCCTTGGACTGCATCAGCTCCAGGAAGGTGCCCTGGATCTTCTGCGCCTCGGCCAGCTCCTTGCCGACGAGCAGCTCGTTGAGGACGGAAGCCGAGGCCTGGCTGATGGAGCAGCCCTGGCCCTCGTACGACACGTCCTCGATGCGCGAGCCGTCGTACTTCACGCGGAGCGTGATCTCGTCGCCGCACGTCGGGTTGACGTGGTGCACCTCGGCGTCGCCGTCCCGAAGACCGCGCCCGTGGGGGTGCTTGTAGTGGTCCAGGATGACGTCCTGGTACATCGAATCCAGCTTCACGAGGGGTCCCCTAGCCGAAGAAGTTCCGGACGTGCTCCAGACCCTCGACCAGGGCGTCGACCTCGGCCGGGGTGGAGTACAGATAGAACGACGCCCGCGTGGTCGCAGGAATTCCGTACCGCAGGCAGACCGGCCGCGCGCAGTGGTGGCCGACCCGGACCGCGATGCCCTGCTCGTCGAGGACCTGGCCCACGTCGTGCGGGTGGATGTCGCCCAGCGTGAAGGAGATCGCCGCGCCGCGGTCCTCGGCCGTGGTGGGGCCGATGATCCGCAGGTCCGGGACCTCCTGGAGGCGCCGGACGGCGTACTCGGTGATCGCGTGCTCGTGGCGCGCGATGTTCTCCATGCCGATCGCCGACAGGTAGTCCACGGCCGCGCCGAGGCCGACGGCCTGGGCGATCGGGGGCGTACCCGCCTCGAACTTGTGCGGGGCCGGCGCGTACGTCGAGGAGTGCATCGAGACGGTCTCGATCATCTCGCCGCCGCCGAGGAAGGGCGGGAGGTCCTCCAGGAGCTCCTGCCGTCCCCACAGCACGCCGATGCCGGTCGGGCCGCACATCTTGTGGCCGGTGAAGGCCACGAAGTCGGCCTGGAGCGCCTGCACGTCCAGGACCATGTGCGGGGCCGCCTGGGAGGCGTCGATGCAGACGAGCGCACCGACCTCCTGGGCGCGGCGGATGATCGTCTCCACCGGGTTGATCGTGCCCAGCAGGTTCGAGACCAGCGTGAACGAGACGATCTTGGTCTTCTCGGTGATGACCTCTTCGATGTTCGAGAGGTCGAGACGGCCGTCGTCGGTGAGGCCGAACCACTTCAGCTTCGCGCCCGTGCGCTGCGAGAGCAGCTGCCACGGCACGATGTTGGAGTGGTGCTCCATCTCCGTGATGGCGATCTCGGTCTCGTGGTCCACGCGGTAGGGCTCGTCGGCCCAGCCCAGCATGTTGGCCACGAGGTTGAGCGACTCGGAGGCGTTCTTGGTGAAGATCACCTCGTCGCGGCTCGGCGCGTTGATGAAGGCCGCGACCTTGTCACGGGCGCCTTCGTACAGCGCCGTCGCCTCCTCGGCGACCGTGTAGACGCCGCGGTGGACGTTGGCGTTGTGACGCTCGTAGTACTGGTTGAGCGCATCGAGGACCTGGCGCGGCTTCTGCGAGGTCGCCGCGGAGTCGAGGTACACGATCTTCTTGCCGTCGTGGACCACGCGATCCAGGAGCGGGAAGTCCTTGCGGATCGCCTCGGTGTCGAGGAGGCCGGTCAGCCCCATATGGGCGGAAGTCACGCGGATGCGCCACCCTTCACGTACTTGTCGTAGCCCTCGTTCTCCAGCTGGTCGGCGAGCTCGGCGCCGCCGGACTCGACGATGCGGCCGTTCGCGAACACGTGAACGAAGTCGGGCTTGATGTAGCGCAGGATGCGCGTGTAGTGGGTGATCAGCAGGGTGCCGACCTCACCGGTCTCGCGGACGCGGTTGACGCCCTCGGAGACGATGCGCAGGGCGTCGACGTCGAGGCCGGAGTCGGTCTCGTCGAGGATCGCGATCTTCGGCTTGAGGAGCTCCAGCTGGAGGATCTCGTGGCGCTTCTTCTCACCGCCGGAGAAGCCCTCGTTGACGTTGCGCTCGGCGAAGGCCGGGTCCATCTGGAGCTGCTCCATCGCGGACTTGACCTCCTTCACCCAGGTGCGCAGCTTGGGCGCCTCGCCGCGGACGGCGGTGGCGGAGGTGCGGAGGAAGTTGGAGACCGAGACGCCGGGGACCTCGACCGGGTACTGCATGGCGAGGAAGACGCCGGCGCGGGCGCGCTCGTCGACCGACATCTCCAGGACGTCCTCGCCGTCGAGGGTGACGGTGCCGCCGGTGACCGTGTACTTCGGGTGGCCGGCCAGCGAGTACGCCAGGGTCGACTTGCCGGAGCCGTTGGGGCCCATGACGGCGTGGGTCTCGCCCTGCTTGATGGTCAGGTCGACACCCTTGAGGATCTCGCGCGGACCGTTCTCGGCCTCGACGGAGACGTGCAGGTCGTGGATTTCAAGCGTAGCCATGGGTGACTCAGGACTCCTGGGTGACGGAGACGAGCACATCGTCCCCTTCGATCTTTACGGGGTATACGGGGACGGGGCGCGTCGCGGGAAGGCCGGAGGGCTTGCCGGTGCGCAGGTCGAAGCTGGAGCCGTGCAGCCAGCACTCGATCGCGCAGTCCTCGACCTCGCCCTCCGAGAGGGAGACGTTCGCGTGCGAGCAGATGTCGTTGATCGCGAACACCTCGCCCTCGGTGTGCACGACCGACACCGGCGTGCCGTCGACCTCGACCCGCTTCGGGGTGTCGGCCTCCAGCTCGCTCAGCGCGCAGACTCGGACGAAGGCCATCAGACGGAGGCCTCCAGCTCGGCCTCGATCTTGGCGAGGAGTCGCTCCTGGACGTCCGGCAGACCGATCTGCTGGACGAGCTCCGCGAAGAAGCCGCGGACGACGAGGCGGCGGGCCTCGGCCTCCGGGATGCCGCGGGCCATCAGGTAGAAGAGCTGCTCGTCGTCGAAGCGGCCGGTGGCCGAGGCGTGACCGGCGCCGGCGATCTCGCCGGTCTCGATCTCCAGGTTCGGCACGGAGTCGACCCGGGCACCGTCCGTGAGGACCAGGTTCCGGTTGAGCTCGTACGTGTCGGTGCCCTCGGCCTTGGCCTGGATGAGCACGTCACCGATCCACACCGCGTGCGCGTCCTGGCCCTGCAGCGCGCCCTTGTAGGCCACGTTGGACTTGCAGTGCGGGGTGTTGTGGTCGACCAGGAGGCGGTGCTCCTGGTGCTGGCCGGCGTCGGTGAAGTACAGGCCGAAGAGCTCGGCCTCGCCGCCGGGGCCCGCGTACTGGACGCGCGGGTGGATGCGGACGACGTCGCCGCCGAAGGTGACGACGACCGACTTGAAGGAGGCGTCGCGGCCGACCAGCGCGTTGTGCTGGGCGACGTGGACGGCCTTCTCGTCCCAGTCCTGGACGGAGACGACGGTCAGCTTGGCGCCGTCGCCGAGGACGTAGTCCACGTTGGCGGCGAGCACCGCGTCACCGGTGTGGTCGATGACCACGACGGCCTCGGCGAAGGCGCCGAGCTCGATGACCTGGTGGCCGAAGGCGACGCCGCCCTGGCCGTGCACGGAGATGCGGATCGGCTCGGTGAGCACCGCCTCCTTGGCGACGGTGACGACCCCGGCCTTCTCGAAGGAGGAGTACGCCTGGGCGGCGACGCGGTCGACGGGCGTGCCGGCCTTGCCGAGGCGCTCGTCGTCGCGGCCGACGGTCTCCACGGTGACGCCCTCGGGGGCCTCGACCTCGACCTTGACGCCCTCGCCGGAGGCGACGGCGGTGCCGTCGTGGAGGCCGCGCAGTCGCGCCAGCGGGGTGAACCGCCACTCCTCCTCGCGGCCGTGCGGGACGGGGAAGTCCGCGACGTCGAAGGACGGGGGCGCGCTCATGCGCGTGGCGACGGTGGACTCGGCGGCCACCGCGATCGAGCCGGCGGTGGTGGAGCCCGCCGGGATGTTCTGAGCCTCAGCCATGGCTGTCGTGTTGCTCTCTTCCTGCGTACGTAAAGAAAAGTCGGTCGCTGCGGGGCGGGGCCGGCCTTAGCCGACCGCACCCTCCATCTGCAGCTCGATCAGCCGGTTGAGCTCCAGGGCGTACTCCATCGGGAGCTCCTTGGCGATGGGCTCGACGAAGCCGCGGACGATCATCGCCATGGCCTCGAACTCGGTGAGGCCACGGCTCATCAGGTAGAAGAGCTGGTCCTCGGAGACCTTGGAGACGGTGGCCTCGTGGCCCATGGAGACGTCGTCCTCGCGCACGTCCACGTAGGGGTACGTGTCGGAGCGGGAGATCGTGTCGACGAGCAGGGCGTCGCACAGGACGTTGGACTTGGCGCCCGGGGCCCCCTCGCCGATCTCGATGAGACCGCGGTAGGAGGTGCGGCCGCCGCCTCGCGCCACCGACTTGGAGACGATGTTGGAGGAGGTGTTCGGGGCCATGTGGACCATCTTGGCGCCGGCGTCCTGGTGCTGGCCCTCGCCCGCGAAGGCGATGGACAGGGTCTCGCCCTTGGCGTGCTCGCCCATCAGGTAGACGGCCGGGTACTTCATGGTGACCTTGGAGCCGATGTTGCCGTCGACCCACTCCATGGTGGCGCCCTCGTAGGCGACGGCGCGCTTGGTCACCAGGTTGTAGACGTTGTTCGACCAGTTCTGGATGGTCGTGTAGCGGCAGCGGCCGCCCTTCTTCACGATGATCTCGACGACCGCGGAGTGCAGCGAGTCGGAGGAGTAGATCGGGGCGGTGCAGCCCTCGACGTAGTGGACGTAGGCGTCCTCGTCGACGATGATCAGCGTCCGCTCGAACTGGCCCATGTTCTCCGTGTTGATGCGGAAGTAGGCCTGGAGCGGGATCTCGACGTGCACGCCCTTCGGCACGTAGATGAACGAGCCGCCGGACCAGACGGCCGTGTTCAGGGAGGCGAACTTGTTGTCGCCGACCGGGATGACGGTGCCGAAGTACTCCTTGAAGAGCTCCTCGTGCTCCTTCAGCGCGGTGTCGGTGTCGACGAAGATGACGCCCTGCTCCTCCAGGTCCTCGCGGATCTGGTGGTAGACGACCTCGGACTCGTACTGGGCGGCGACACCGGCGACCAGGCGCTGCTTCTCCGCCTCCGGGATGCCGAGCTTGTCGTACGTGTTCTTGATGTCCTCCGGCAGGTCCTCCCAGGACTCGGCCTGCTTCTCGGTGGACCGCACGAAGTACTTGATGTTGTCGAAGTCGATGCCGGAGAGGTCGGAGCCCCAGGTCGGCATGGGCTTCTTGTCGAAGAGGCGCAGACCCTTGAGACGCAGCTTCAGCATCCACTCGGGCTCGTTCTTCTTCGCGGAGATGTCGCGGACGACGTCCTCGTTCAGTCCGCGCTTGGCCGCGGCGCCGGCCGCGTCGGAGTCGGCCCAGCCGTACTCGTACCGACCCAGGCCCTCGAGCTCGGGGTGGCTGATCTCGGTGGTCATGCGGGGTTCCTCCCGGCCGTGCTTGCGGATGCTGATTCGGTGGTCTGTGGGGCGCCGTGCGGGATGAACGTGGTGCAGACGCCGTCACCATGCGCGATGGTGGCCAGACGCTGGACGTGCGTTCCCAAGAGGCGGGAGAAGAATTCCGTCTCCGCCTCGCACAGCTGGGGGTACTGCTCGGCGACGTGGGCGACCGGGCAGTGGTGCTGGCAGAGCTGCTCGCCGACCGGCGCGTTCCGCGCAGTGGCAGCGTACCCGTCCGCCGTGAGGGCCTTGGCCAGTGCCTCGGTCCGCTGGGCGGGCTCGGCCGACTCGACGGCCTCCCGGTACGCCCCGGCCTGGGCCTCGATCCGGTCGCGGGCGAAGGCGGCGACGGCCGCCTCTCCGCCGGCGTTGCGCTCGATCCAGCGGAGCGCCTCGACGGCGAGGGAGTCGTACGACTGGTCGAAGGCGTCCCGGCCGCAGTCGGTGAGCGCGAAGACCTTCGCGGGGCGGCCGCGGGACCGGGTCCCGTAGACGCGCTTCTCGCGGGCTTCGACGACGTTCTCGGCGACCAGCGAGTCGAGGTGGCGGCGGACGGCGGCCTGGGTGAGGCGGAGCCGCCCGGCGAGGTCGGCGACGGTCGAGGGACCGTGGTCCAGGATCGACCGCGCGACCCGGTTGCGCGTGGAACGCTCTCGGGTCGCGAGTTCCTCCACCGGAGCCGCGCCAACGTTTTTCACAACGCCATTGTTGCGTAATTAATCGGGGAGTGACAAGCGGCGCCCGGACCGGTGACGATGGCGTGCATCACTCAGGTAAGGCTTACCTGACCTGCGGAAACGATCATTCATGGGATGAATCGCGACCGCCCCGACCAGCGGTTTCCCACCCCCCGACCGGCACGGACC
>NZ_MWIG01000496.1:0-6459 GCF_002156145.1 Streptomyces sp. NRRL B-24572
CGTGGGCTCAGGCGACGGCCCCGGACGTGGGCTCAGGCGACGGCCGCGCGGCGCGGCCGGTAGCCGGGCAGGGAGCGGCCGAGCTGCCGCAGCGCGTAGTGCGAGCGGGACTTGACGGTCCCGGCGGGGATGCCGAGCTCGACGGCGGCCTCGTTGACGGTGAGGCCGTGGAAGTAGAGCCGGACGAGCACCGCTCGGTGCTCGGGGCTCAGCTCCCGTACGGCCGCCCGTACGTCGAGCGCGGCCTCGGCCGAGGCGGTGGCGTCGGCGGGGTCCGGCGTCACCGCGAGGACGCCGTCGCCGATCTCGGCGGGCCGGGCGAGGCGTGAGCGGCGGGCGTCGATGGCGAGGCGACGGGCCACGGTGAAGAGCCAGGGGCGCATCGAGGCGTAGGGGCCGTCGAAGGCCTCGGGGTGCAGCCAGGCCCGTACCAGGGTCTCCTGGGCGAGGTCCTCGGCCCGCTGCCGGTCCCCATGGGTCAGGGAGAGCAGGAGGGAGAGCAGCGCCGGACCGTGGTCCCGCTGCAGCTCCTCCAGGGTCAGTTCGTCGGTCCTCGCCGTCGTCGCCGTCGTCATGCTGCCCGCCTCTCCCGCCGCTCGTCGTCGGCCGTATACGAGCGCATCCGGACGGTGAGGGACAGGGAACGGACAGCGGTCTGCGACGAACGGTCGCACCGAGCGGCGAATGGCACGGCGAACGGTCGAACGGAGTCGGTGCGTCCGTTTCAGCGGGGTTCGTCACCCCGTGCGGCCTTGACCCTTGACTGCGGCTTTCCCGGGCGGTCAATTCGCCAGAACAGATGTTCATCACATGATTCGGGTGGAGTGCCGTACATGACCTCACGCACCAGACCCGCGCGGGTGGCCGCGCTCTTTGCACTCCTGCTCGCGGCGGCGACCGGCTGTGCCGCCGGGGACGGCCCGGCCGCCGGTACCACCACCCCGGGCGCCGCGACCGGCCGGACCGGGACCGCGAACTCCGCCGCCCCCGGCGCGGCCTCCGCACCCACCGGCTTCACCCTCGTCGCCTCCGGCGACGTCCTCCCGCACGACTCGATCATCCAGCGGGCCGCCGAGGCCGCGGACGAGGCCGGCTACGACTTCGTCCCCATGTTCTCCGGCGCCAAGCCCCTCATCTCCCGCGCCGATCTGGCCATCTGCCACATGGAGACCGTGTACGGGGAAGAGGGCGGGCCCTACACCGGCTACCCCGCCTTCAAGTCCCCGCCCGAGATCGCCGCCGCGCTCAAGGCCACCGGCTACGACTCCTGTTCCACCGCCTCCAACCACACCCTCGACGACGGGGCGGCGGGCCTGCGCCGTACCCTCGACGCGCTCGACAAGGCCGGCGTCCGGCACGCCGGCTCCGCCCGTACGGCCGAGGAGGCCGCACGGCCCACCCTCCTCAAGGCCGGCGGCGCCACGGTCGCCCAGCTCGCCTACACCTACGACACCAACGGCCACCCGCTGCCCGAGGGGCAGCCCTGGGCCGTCAAGCTGCTCGACGAGAACAGGGTGATCGCCGACGCGCGCGCCGCCCGCGCGGCCGGCGCCGACGTCGTCGTGGTCAGCGTCCACTGGGGCACCGAGTGGCAGACGGAGCCCGACGAGCGGCAGCTCTCCCTCGGCCGGGCGCTGACCTCCTCGCAGAGCGGCGGCCGCCCGGACATCGACCTGATCATCGGCACCCACGCCCACGTCCCGCAGGCGTACGAGAAGGTCAACGGGACGTGGATCGTCTACGGGATGGGTGACCAGATCGCCGGCGACATGATCAACCACGACGGCGCCTACGACGCGCGCGGCAACATGAGCAGCATCGGCCGCTTCACCTTCGCCCCGCCCAGGACCGCCGGCGGGCGCTGGGAGGTCACCAAGGCGGAGTTCGTCCCCCAGTGGTTCGACACGGCGCACGGCCGCGTGGTGAACCTCGGAGCGGCGGAGGCCGGGGACGCGCGCGAGGTCGAGATCCGCGAGACGATCCGGCAGGTGGTGCTCGGCCGGGGCGCCGACAAGGACGGCCTGGTGATGGGGGACTAGGACGTCCTGCGGGCGGGCGGGCCGGTCACGGCACGACGGTGACCGGCCAGCGGCCCGCCTTCACCAGACGGACGGCCACCGAGCCGACGAAGCGGTGGCCCGCCGACTCCGAGGCGCCCACCACCACGGCGTCCGCCGTCAGCTCCTCCGCCGCCTGGACCAGGCCCGCGTAGGCGTCCCCCTTGAACGTGTGGAACTCCCAGCGCACCTGCCAGAGGTCCTTCACCCGCTCCGCGGAGGTCCGGATCTCCTCGACGATGCCCTCCGCGATCTCCTCCGTCGCCCCGGCCACCGGCGCGCCGAGGGCCGCGCCCGCCGGGATCACCGGCTGCACGTACACGAGCGCGAGCAGCGCGTTCTGGCGCCGGGCGAGCCCGGCCGCGTACGCCGCGGCGCGCAGGGAGGAGGCGGAGCCGTCGATCCCCGCCATGATCACTTTCGGGCCGTCGGTGCCGCGCTCGAACCGATCGGACTGTTGTTCGCTCACCCTTCGAGGCTATCGGCTCATCGGGTGTTTTCGGACAGGCGGTCGGTGTCGCGGAGCCGTGCGGACCCTCGCCCGTACGAACCATTGGTCATGAAAAAGGACCAGATGTTCATCGGGCGGCGCGGGGTGCTGCGCCTCGCCGCCGCCCTGGGGGCCACCGTCACCGTCGGAGCACTCGCGGCGGACCGGTTCACCGCGCCCGAGGCGCCCGCCGACGCCGCCTCCGCCCCCCGGGGCACGTCCGGCGCGGGGCGCGCGGGCCCCGCCGCGGGGCCGCAGGCCGCCCGTCCGCGCCCGTCCGCGTACCGGCTCCAGCCCATGACCGCGTACGCGCCCCCGGCCTTCCGGCGCGCGATGCCGCCCGTCCGGCAGCGGCCCTTCCTCAGCATGTCCGGGGTCGGCCGCTCGATGGTGCTGACCTTCGATGACGGTCCCGACCCCCGGTACACCCCCGGCATCCTGGAGACCCTGCGCCACTACGACTGCCGGGCGATGTTCTTCGTCTGCGGCGAGATGGCCGTGGAGAACCAGGACCTGCTGCGGGAGATGGACGCGGACGGCCACGTCGTCGGCAACCACACCTGGTCCCACCCCCTCGTCCCCAAACTGCGGCCCTCCCGGATCCGCGACGAGCTCGGCTCCACCAGCGAGGTCATCGAGAAGGCCCTGGGCACGCCCCCGCTCTGGTACCGGGCGCCCTACGGAGCCTGGAACCGGCTCTCCTTCGAGATCGGCGCCGAACTCGGCATGGAGCCGCTCGCCTGGACCGTCGACACCCTGGACTGGAAGGAACCCGGCACCGACTCCATCGTCCGCCGCGTCCTCGACGGAGCCGCACCCGGCGTCGTCGTCCTCTCCCACGACGCCGGCGGCAACCGCTCCCAGAGCGTGGCCGCGCTCCGCCGCTATCTGCCCGAACTCCTCGACGCCGGCTACCACATCACCGTCCCCCGGCGCTGAACCGCGTCCGTACGCCGACCGCCCGGGCGCGGCGGAAGGGCCCCGGCACCTCAGGTGCCGGGGCCCTTCCGTCCTGACGGGCGGTCAGCGCGAGCCGACCATGCGCGCGTAGACGACGACGTTCCCGTCGTAGCCACGCGCGCGCGTGTACCCGCCGCCGCAGGTGATCACCCGCAGCTCCGGCTCGCCGTTGTCGGCGTAGACCTGCACGCCGGGGAAGTTGTCCTTGGCGTACACCTCGACGCCGTAGATCTCGAAGACGGCGACCCGGCCGTCGTACCGCTCGACCTCGATGTGCTGGCCCTTCTGGAGGGAGCCCAGGCCGTAGAAGACCGCCGGGCCCTTCGTGTTGTCGACGTGGCCGACGAGGACGGAGGTGCCGCGCATGCCGGGGGCGATGCCGTTCTGGTACCAGCCGGCGAGGTTGGGGTCCTCCGGGGGCGGGGCCGCCACCCAGCCGTCCGCGTCCAGCCCCACGTCCATGATGGGGGCCGCCACCTGGATCGCCGGGATCTTGACCCGGGACGCCGGGGCGTAGGGCAGCGTCTCCAGACCGGTGCTCGCGGCGGGCGGCGGGGCGACCGGACGCGCCACCGGCCGGGCCGCCGCCGCGGGTTGCGGCGGCCCGAGGGGGGCGTCCACCCCGTTGCGCATCATCGCGAGTCCGGACAGCATGGCGAGGGCCAGGACGCCCCAGGGTTGGCGTCTCCTGCGCTCGAAGACGCGGAAGTCCTTCGGGGGCATGGTTCTCCCTTCTCGGCGTCGTCAGAACGGTAAGGGCGGTCGCACGGGCCGTCGCGCCGGACGGCGCGAACGGGTGGGGGCCGCCGCCGGACGGGTGTCCGGGTCCCGGCGCACGCGCCTTCGCCCGCCGTGCGCCGCGGTCGCGCACCCTGGCGCAGGTGGGTGACAGCCGGACTGACCCATCCGAGTAATCGTCAGATAAGCACCCCGGAAGGCTGTGACCTGCGCTTCCGGCGCCTCAGGGGCTCCCGTCCCCGGCGTGTCGCCTCACCGGGGTGGCCCAGCGTCGACATGCACGGCTCGCACCGGCTTGTGATGGTTCGTCATGGAAGGCGTACTCGTCGAATCTCCCGGAGCACCGCTTTGGGGCGTCTTCCACAGGAGGTTCAACCATGCGTGCTGCACGCACTCTGGCGGTGACGGCGACCGCGCTCGCGGCGTTCGGACTCGCGACCCCCCTCGCCACCGCCACCAACGGGCCCAGCAGCGTGACGGTCAGCTCTTTCCAGGTCGAGCGGGGCGGAGACAACTCCAACGGCGTCACCGTGTCCCCCTTCGCGGTCCACCAGGGCGCGCTCCTCACGATCACCGTCCGGGGCTGCCCCGGTGGCACGGTCACGTCCAACGCCTTCGCGACGACCACGCTCCCCGCCCCCGTCAACGGCGTGTCCACCGTCACCGTCCGCATCTTCAACAACGCCACGCCCGGCCAGTACAACCTGGCCGTCCAGTGCAACAACGGCCGTACGCTCACCCAGTCGTTCCGGGTCCTCGCCGGCCAGGGCGCGCAGGGTGGCCTCGGCGGCTCGATGGCCCCGAGCTCCACCGAGATGGCCGTCGGCGGTTCGCTCGTCGCGGCGGCCGCACTCGGCGGCGGACTCTTCATCGCCCGCCGTCGGCGCCTGACCGGCGCAGGGGTCTGACCGACCGAACCTCCCGGTCGGCCCGCTGTGCCCGTCGCCCCCGAGTCCCGGCCGGGATCCGGGGGCGACGGGCGTCCGGGGAGGCCGTGCACCGCTCCCGGGCCATGACGCCCGCTCAGTGACGCCGGGCGGCGCGGGAGCGGCGGCGGAGCGCCACGTAGGCGGTGCCGCCGACCGCGGCCAGGGTCAGCGCCCCGCCGGCGGCGATCTCGGTGGAGGTGGGAGCCATCGAGCCGCCGAGACCGCCCATCACCCCGCGCGGGGGAGTGAGGATCGTGGCGCTGATGGTCGGGGTGGCGGTGGGGGTGCCGCTGATCGTCAGGGCGACGGTGTCCTGCACGCCACCCGTGCAGTTGAAGAGCACCGTGTACACGGCGCCGCGCTTGGCGTCCGCGTCCACGGTGGCGGACGCCGTCGCACCCGGTGCGATGGTGACGGTGTCGAAGATGCCGGCCGAGGCCGTCGCCGTACTGGCGCAGCCGGGAGCGCTCAGCGTCAGACGGCCGCCCGGGGCGACGACCGAGGGCGACACGACGAAATCGCCCGGTGCCTTGGCCCCGGGTGCCCGCGGGTTCGTCGCGGGAGCACCGTCCGCCGCGAGGGCGGCGGGGGCGGCCAGGGCGATGGCGGCCGCCCCCAGCAGGGCAGTGGATGCGGCACGTATCGCGCGCATGGTGAATCCTCCGGGTTCCGAGGGGCAGCCGCGGGAGGGGGTTCCCGCGAAGGACCGTGCCCCTCGATGCCCGAAACGCTAGGAGCGCATTACCACAGCCGCGATCCCAGGCGTGCGAATGGGGCATCCAGGTCCCCCGGACGGCCCACTCGCACGGGTCGGCTCAGCGGGTGATCTGCGGGAACAGATCGGTGAACGGCGCGGCGGTGGCCGAGATGCCCCGGCCGAACGGCGCGTCGAAGTCCCAGATGAGGAACAGAAGGAAGGCGATCAGCACGCTGAAGAGCCCGGCGAGCAGCAGCTCCCGGCCCGTTCTGCGGATCTGCAGGGTGAAGATGAGGCCGACCGTCACCAGGGCCCCGATGATCAGGCCGAACCAGACCACCCCCGGCATCGTCTCCCCCGCGCTCTGCCCGCGTGCGTTCCGGGCGTCGTCGGCGACGCCGACCTGGTCCACGAGGGGCTGGTACGCCTGGCCCTCGAAGTCGTTGGCCGGCTGGTAGTCGGTGACGCTGCGCCGCACCTTCTCCAGGAGCACGGTGCCCTCGTCGCTGAGCTCGCCGTGCTCGGACATGTATGTCCACTCGTCGTGGACCACGTACGAGACGTACGCGTCGACGTCGGCGCGGATCT
>NZ_MWIG01000497.1:0-13351 GCF_002156145.1 Streptomyces sp. NRRL B-24572
CTTCCTGGACATCCGCCGCGCGCGAGGACTTCGTCGGAGTGCGGGTCGCGGCGGATGTCCAGGAAGCGGTCGGCAAGGGGCAAAGAGAAGTTTCTCCTACAGAGCTCGATGGACAGGAAGCCGGGCGGCTGGCGGTGCGGCGGCAACCCGGGGCTTGGCCAGGTCAGCGGCGGTCGTGTCCAGCTCCTGCTGGATGCCGTGGAGGCGGTGGGCGATCAGCTCCAGGCGGTGCGCGGCATCGACACCGGCGGCGCCGGGAAGGCGGGCGAGGCGATGTGCGGTGTGCTCGACGAGTCCGCGGACCGGGGCCAGCGGTCCGGCCTGCTCGTCGGCGAGCTGCGCGAGCACACTCGCGAGCTGGGACGAGACCGCCGGTACTGGCCGGGAGGCGACCCGAGCCGTGGAGGCGGTGCGCACCGGGATCAGGCCCAGGTCCTCTTCGACGCGACGGGCCTCGCCCGTGAGACGCCGCAGGACGTCGGCGGGCGGCGCGTGCCACGCGCCGTCGAGGTGGATCAGGTTGGCGAGCAGGTCGAGGCGCCCGGGCTGGGCCTGGACGGCGATCCACCGGCAGCCGTGTCCCTTGCCCGGGATCTCGACGCCGGCGGCGCGTACGAACCGGTGGGCGACCTCACCCCACTCCGGGCCGGTCAGCGGCCGGTCGTCGGGGTGGAGTCGGACATCGAGGTGGAGGATGGCCCGCCGGTCGCCGTCCGGGCCGGCGGCGAACGGATGCTCCAGGAGGGCCTCGTCGAGGTGATCGGCCCACCGGGCGAGCGTCCAGGTCTTCCTCGGGTCCAGGACGTAGTCATCCAGGCCCGGCCAATGGGCTACGACGCTGCGTTCCGGAAGCCGCTCGTTCGGCGCTATGGGTCGCCCCAGGGCTTCGGCGAGCGGATCGTACGGGGTGTCGGACTGCTTGTGGAGACGCGGGATCACCGGCCGGCCCGGACGTCGGCGACGTGCACCAGCTGGCCCACGGCGGTGGTGGTGTACCAGCCGCAGTCGATCAGGGCGTCGTCGCCGGGGTACTTCGGCAGGAGGGCATCCTCCATGGCCCGCAGGTGGATCAGGCAGTCCGGGCAGCGGCGCGAGAGGTGCACGAGGTACCTGGGGTGGGCGGTGATGTAGGACTGCTGCCCGCCGGTCGCGTCACGCAGGCGCCAGCCGTCCTCGTCGGTCGGCAGGTGCCAGGACGGCGCGACCACACGCATCGCGTCGCCCCACAGCTCGCCGCCGGCCACCCCCTTCAGGACGACGACCGTGTCACCGGCCTGGAAGTGCTGGTGGGTGACGTCCCGGTCGGGGGTGAGCGGGTCCGGAGTGAGCGCGACCACGGGGTCGGGCGGGAGCTGGGACATGCGGTTCCTTCCACGCGGAGCGGATGCGGTGGGAGGAACAATGGTCCGGAGGATCGCCGGTTTGGCTAACCGGCGATCGTCGGCTATGTTCCGCCCCGTCAGCGGAACGGGTTCTCCGTCCCGCGGTCGTCCTCGCCGGCGGCGTCGAGGAGTTCGAGCAGGTCAGAGCCCTCCGCGTCGCGCTGGTCGATCCACCACCCGGCGCGGGTGATCAAGCGGGCCTTGTCTTCCAGCTCCGCCCAGTCCGCCTCGTCCCACGACCCCTCGACGACCAGGGCGGTGTGCGCGGAGAGCATCAGCTGGTGACGGGATCGCTCGCCCCAGCCCAGAGCCTTCTCCGGTCCCTCCAGCTGCGGCATGTCGAACTGCTTCGCCCACGCGGCGGCAGCCTCCTGCTCCGCGGCTCGCTTGGCCGCGAGCCACTCCTCCTTGGACTCCGTGTCGGCGTCGCGGGCCGCCTTCCAGCAGTCGGAGCAGTCCCGGCCGGCGAGCCAGCGGGCGAAGCCGGCCCGCCGGTCAGCGGGGCGGTCGGACAGGTCATGAATGACCTGGTGGGAGCACGAGTGCTCGACAGTCCACTTCGTACGGACGGCCATAGATAGTTCTCCTCAAAACGGTGGGAAGGTGGGGTCGCCCTGGATCAGGGCGTCTTGTGCCGACCCCCGGGCGGGCGGCGGTGCCGGCCGCGGCGGCTCAGGCATCCGGGGGGACCGAGGCGTCGGCGGGCGGCGAGCAGGACGACGAGCGCGAAGGCCGCGCCGACGGCAGGGAGCGCCGCGGTGGTGAGGGGCTGCTCGGCGAGGCGTCCGGCCAGGGCGGTGCCGGCGGACTGCCCCACGCCGATCGACAGGATCAGCCACGCGTACGCCTCGCTCGTGCGGCCCGCGGGGGTCAGGGAGTCGGTGGTCACGTAGGCGCACGCGACCACGACGGTCAGGAACACTCCGGGGACGGCGACCGCGGCGGTGGCCGCGTACGGGCCCGGGAGAGCAACGAGCGGGAGCCAACCGGCCAGGAAGAAGGTTCCGCCGCCGATCAGTCGATTTCTGGTGGTGCCTCTCCAGCGGCGTCGTCCGTAGAGGAGGCCGCCGAGGAAGCTGCCGGTCGAGAACGCGGCGGGCAGGATCCCGGAGAGCAGCTCCTGCTCGTGGTGCCTGGCCATGGCGATCGCCCAGACGTTCATGGCCCCGATCGCGAACCCGATCCCGGCGAGGGACACGAACAGCAGCATCAGGCCGGGGCCGGCCAGACGGTGCGCCATCCCTGCTGGTGCCTGTGCGGACGGCGCCGGGCGCCAGCACCGGGACGGCGGAGCGAAGGCGACCACGGCGGTGCCGGTAATGCCGAGGACGGCGGTGACGGCGAGCGCGACGGCCGGGTCGTACGTGGAGGCGAGCGCGGCGACGAGCAGGGGGCCGGCGATGTACAGCAGGCCCTGGGTGCCGGCGTCGAGGGCGAGCGCGGCGTGCCGCAGCCGGTGGTCGGGCAGCACGCTCGGCCACAGTGCCCGGAGCCCTGCCTCCAAAGCAGGCGTGGTCAGGCCGCCGGCGACGACGATGGCCGTGGCCAGACCTGGTCCGCCGTACAGTCCGGCCGGGGGAAGCGTTGCCAGGAGGGCCGAGTTGAGCAGGGCGGCCGGAAGATGCACGGCGGTCTGGCCGTGCCGGTCCATGAGGCGTCCCTTGACCGGCTGGGCCAGCGCGGACGCGAGCCCGTACAGGGCACTGAGCAGCCCGCCGAAGGCGATGCTGCCGCCGCTCGTGGTGGCCCACAGGACGATGGCGACGGGCGCCATGCCGTTGGGGAGGCGGCCGGTGAGGGTGCCGCCGAGCAGGCGGGCGACGTACGGGCTGCCCAGCACCGCGCCGTAGGTGATGCGCGGTGCCGGGGCCGGGGGTGCGGTCGGGGACAAGAAGGGCTTTCTCTCGAAGGAGGCGACGCCTCAGCGGTGGCGGGCGGTCGTGCTGGTGCGAGGCGGTGGCGTGGGCGGTGTGGTCTCCACGGCAGGGCCGGGGCGGAAGCGCGGCACGGGAGTGCGGTGCGGCGGCAGGACGGCGACGGTCGCGCCGAGGTCCTCGGCCGCCTCCTCGACTTCGCGGTTGAGGAACTCGATCTGCCGGCCGAGCGCGGCGAGCCGGGCGGTGATCTGCCGGCCCTGCACGGTCTCCAGCGCACCGGCGAACTGTGCGCCGGTTTCCAGGAGTTCCTGGAGGCGGACCATCGGGCCCGCGTCGTGACCGCGCTGGGTGGCGCCGAGGAGCGCATTGGACGCGTCACCGGCGTGCTGGGACTCGACGACGTCCCGGGTGAGTTCCTGCAGCGACACCTCGGGCGCGGGCTCGGCCCGGTTGAACTCGGAGACGTCGGCCCGCAGTACACCGGGCGGAACGGGGGCGGGCAGCATCTGGCCGGCTTCGTATTCGTGGGCGTAGTGGCCGATCACCTGCCAGCCCGGTGCGTCCGGGTCGCCTCTCAGCGCGACCACCGTCGAGGCGTCGTCCTCGACCAGGTAGGCGAGGGTGATCGGCTGGCCGTCCGCGGCGTACCAGGACTCGGTGAGCTCCAGCTCGCCCCGCTTCTGCGCGGCCCGGGCCATCTCGGTCCACATCTGCTGCTCTTCGACGGTCAGCGGGGCCTTGTGCTGCTGGCGCTGGTCGAGGTCGGCGAGGTGACTGGCGATGAAGCCGTGGTCCGCCCAGGCGGTGAGGTGTGGCCACAGGGCCTTGTGCTGGGCGCGTTCGCCCGCGGGGCCGGGCGTGGTCGGCCGATCGAGTACCCGGCGGATCGCTGCGGTGGAGGCGGCGAGACCGTCCAGTACGGTCCGCCACCCGGCCAGGTGCCGGGCGGGCGGCAGCTCGTCGAGCGCACGGCGGGCGGTATCGAGCAGGGCATCGGCGCACGGCGCGAGATACGTGGTGTACGCCTCGACGGCCGCCCGGTCACTGTGGGCACGTATATCTGCCGCGGCGTCCGGGCGAACGGTGCGGCCGTAGCGGTCGCGGGTCATGTCCAGCGCGGACTCGGTCTCGCGGCCGATCATCGCCATCCGCAACCGGAAGTTACGCGCCTGGGCGCTGAGGGCGGCGACGCCGGTTGTACGGGTGTCGGGGATCTGCTTCTCCAGGTTGGTGTGGGTCAGCGGGCGGTCCGGCGGCCGGGAGGGGCTTGTGCGGTCATGGCCGGCGGGCGTGCGGGCCTGGTGGGGGCGGTGGCTGCGGCGGTGTCGCGATGCAGGTCGGGTGCAAGGCGCACCGGGTAGCGGGCGACGGCGAGCATCTCGGCCGCCCAGGTCGCGTGCTCGTTCTCCCAGCCGCGTCCCATGTCGAACGGCAGCCGGATCCAGTGCCCGCTCAGGGAGGGTTCGAACAGGAAGCCGGCGCGACGCAGGACGTCTCCGGCGAACGAGTCGACGGGGCCGTCGACTTCGACCTCGCCGCCTTGTCCACGGGCGATGCGGATCTGCCCGGTTTCGGGGGTCACCGTGACCGTCCGGCTGCGGCGGAGGCGGTCAGATGGACAGTGGGGGCGTAGGCGGGCTTCGGCGGGATCGGCCGTGCCGAGGGCGGGGTGGTGGTCGGCGACTGGGCGCGCTGCGGTGACCGGCCGGCGGCGGCCTGGGCGACTCGGCTGCGGCGCTCCGCCAGGCCGTTGGAGCGGGCAGGGCGTGGCGGGCTGGCCGAGGCGGCGGGGTCAAGGGCGACGTCGGCGTGCACGGTGTACCCGTGGCGGCGCAGGTCGTGAACGGCCTGGCGGGTGCGGCGCGGGCCGTCGCGCTCGGGCTCGGTCAGCCGAAACAGCCCCGGTTGATCGGGGACGGGCTCGAACTGCTCCCGCACGAGGTACCACTGGGCCAGGTGTGCCGGAAGGGAGGAGTTGAAGGCGGCGACGAAGCCGTGCTGCTCGTGGGTGCCGAAAGCGAAGTGGGTGCCAGGATCCAAAGAGGGAAGCTCCTTACGGTGGTGATGCCGCAGGTCAGCGGCGGGGAGCGGGGCGGCCCGGCGGAAGAGCACGCGACGGCGCAGAGACAGCCGGGGCGGAGGGCCTGTGCGAGGCCGCGGCCCGTACCTGGCGCAGGAACGGTTCCCTGTACGTCAGCCACGTGCTGATGGCCGTCCATGTCCGGCTGCGGCGCTCTCGCGGGTTGAGCCGGGTGCCGCCGTCCAGGGTCTCGGCGTGAGCAAGGGAGTCGGCCAGCCGCGCGAGAGCATGCGTGTCGTTGGGCTGGGCGGTGGCGGCGGGCCGGCATTTGTCGAGCAGCGCGGGCGCGTGCTGCATGACGCTGAGGAATTCGGGCCAGGCTTTGTCCAGGAACGTTTCGATGGCGTCATCGAGTGCGTCAGCTCCGAGCGGGGAGGCGTCGCTGTACCAGCCGGAGATGACCTTGGTCGTCCAGGCGTCGTGCTCGGTGTGGATGCGGTCGAGTGCCTCGGTGACGGTCGCGGTCCGGCGGTCGTGGACGGCCCAGTCGTAGGCGGGGAGGAACCGCTCGGTGATCGCCTTCGCTGCGCGGCCGGGAAAGGGCGGCAGGATGATGCTCGCTGGGGCGTGCCGGTCGCCGTGCCCCTCGCCGAATGGCTTTGGCGGGAGGGCGCCGAGCAGGTAGTCGTGTTGATGGCCGGGGCGTTCGGCGAGCAGCAGGGTCGTCCCCGACACGGATTCGGTGAGGGTGGCGGCGTACGGGATGCGGGTGCTCTGCACGGCGCGGGTGAGTTCGCCGCTGTCCCACAGCCACGCCGCGAGGTCCTCCTGCCATACGGGGTGGGAGTAGATCTCGACCGCCGCGTCCCATCGCCCCGGCAGAAGGCGGGCGATGTCGCGAGCGGCGTCGCCGATGTAGGGCCGACTGCTGGTGGACACGCTGGTGCGGTGCCGTTCGGAACAGCGGATGAGACCGGCCACCGTGGCGCGGGCGGCAGCTTCGTCGCCGCCCGGCAGGCGGTAGATGCCGGCCTCGTGCCGGCGGAAGCCGGACTCTTCCAGTGCGGTGTGGGCCCACCGGTACTGCTCGCCGCCGGCGATGGCGACGATGCCTGCATCCCGGCCGTAGGTGAGGACGATGTGCGCGTCAGCCACAGGCGGCGGTCTTACGTGAGTGCAGGGCGGTGCGCAGGCTGAGGCCGTAGCTGTGCGCGTGCTCGCGGGCCGCCGCCTCCAGCTGGTCGTACGACGTCTGCTGCGTCATCTGCCCCGGGTGCTTGCGGTACCGGTACACCGGCAGGCGCAGCAGGATGCCCGGGGCGAGGGTGGTGACGCCGACGGCCGCCATGTAGTCCTCGCCCTGGACGAGGCCGCCCATCGGCGCCGCGCGCACGAGGTCGGTGCGGGCGAGGATCGTGGTCGGCCCGATCGGGATCGTGTCCTGCGGCCGTGCCCAGTAGTTCATGACGTCGCCGGCCTCGTGCCGGCCGGGCGGCGTCGGGCAGCGCCACAGGCATGTCGAGCCGTCGGTTTTCCGGCTGGGGTGAGGGCTGTTCGGGATGTTCGCCGAGCCAGTGACCGCGTACGTCACGTGCTCGTTTGCCGACCGTAGTCGTGATGTTCGCCATGTCGGTGGACGGGTCGGCTCGGAGGAACTGTGGTGCGGACGCTGTCGGTTGGACGGCTCAGGGTGCAGACGGTGCGGCACGGGGATGGCCGTGAGACCTACACCATCTTCGACTCGGTGAGAGGAGTGCACGGCGGAGCTGGTCGTTACCTCGCGGACCATGCCGGTACGGGGTCGGATCGGACGTACGCCTACCTGCTCGTCGATCACCTTCGGTGGCTGGAGCACGAAGGACTGGCGCCGGAGGACGTCGGATTCGGTGACCTTGAGCGGTACATGGGCGCGATCGGAGCGAAGGTCGCCGGGCCGTACGGTCGCCCGTGGAGGGTGGGGAAGCGGCCGTACGGCAACGACGCTCTGCGTGGCGCCGCGGCGTGCCTGAAGGGCTTCTATCTGAAGCAGGCCGAGTCGGGCATCAACACCGAGCTGGTGGGGGCGCTGAAGCTGCACCGGATGCCGACGCAGCGGGATCGGGACCGGTCGCTGCTCGGTCATCTGCAGCGGAGCATGCAGGCGAATCCGCTGGCGCCGAAGGCGGTGCGGCGTCGGCACAAGAAGATGCTGCCGGACGGCGCGCGGGCGGTGTTGCTGGATGAGGTCAGCTCCTTTCGGGATCGGTTGGTGGTGGAGTGGCTGAGCGATGGCGGATTCCGGGCCG
This sequence comes from Streptomyces sp. NRRL B-24572, assembly GCF_002156145.1. NCBI lineage: Bacteria > Bacillati > Actinomycetota > Actinomycetes > Kitasatosporales > Streptomycetaceae > Streptomyces > Streptomyces sp. NRRL B-24572. Next base: position 7,565 of record NZ_MWIG01000497.1, read on the forward strand.
GTGAGATGTGCGGCCTGCACCTGTGCGACCTGCACCTGCGGGAAGAGGCCGCATGCGGGCAGTGCCGCGGTCCGCACGCGCACGTCTGCCATCGGGACGGGTTGGTCAACGGGGCCCGTGCCAAGACGAAGTGGGAGTGGGAACTGCGGGACGGAGTAATCCGCGGTGGGCTGATCAAGCGGGTCAGCCCGGCCATGATCCACGCGTACTTCGACTACCTGACTCTGGAGTACCCGCGCGGAGCAACGCACGGCATGCTGCTCGTTCAGCAGCACGGCCCCGGACGTGGTCTGCCGTTGGCGCCGGAGGGAGCCCGCAAGATGCTCAAGCGGGCCGGCCGCCGCGCGGGGCTGGGTCTGATCAAGCCGCACATGTTCCGGCACACCTGGGCCAGTGCCGTCCTGGACGCCGCCGACGGGAACCTGGCCATCGTCCGGGACGCGGGCGGATGGGCCTCGACCGAGGTCGTCGATGAAATTTACGCGCACGTCGACGTGAACGATCCGGTGTTTCATGACGCCCTCCTCACGACGTGGGGTGAGCTGCGGTGAGCGAAGCGACACCCTCCCCCGTGCAGCCCCTGGCCAGCATGTTGGCCCGGGAGCGACGCGATCGGTTGGAGGTCCTCACAGCGCTTCTGGCGGCGCCGGGCGTCGAGCCGGTCTATCGCGAATCGGTGTTGTGCTGGCCCGGCGACCACCCGGTCTACGGCTGGTTCTGCCGGGTCAACGGCTGCCGCAGCACCCGCACCAACACCGTCGACCTGTGCCATCCGCACCGTGCGGAGTGGAGAGCTGCGAGGAAGGAACCCGGCGCCACACGCCGAGAGTTCCTGCGCACAGCCCAGCCCAAGGTCCTCGACCTGCGGCTCATGGAGCCACCGGACTGCCGGTTCTGCCCTGAGCGCCCGTCTCGTCATCTCGGGCTGCGGCTGTGCCTGACCCACTTCAGCCGGTGGAACAAGGTCCTGTTCAGAAAGAGGGATCTCACCTACGACGAGTTCGTGGCGCAACAGACCGAGGCGTTGCCCGGCTACGGTGACTGCCTGGTGGCTGCCTGCGTTGGCCGCGCGGACAGTCCTCTGCGGCTGTGCTACGTCCATGACGAGCGCTATCGCAATGACGGACGGCCCGGTGGCGCCCACCGACCGCCAGGGTGGGGCGGGGACCGGGTCGTCGGGCGCGAATCCGTCGAAATCATCTGTGCCGATCCGGATGCGTTCCGGCACTGGTGCCACACCGCCCGCCCCGCCTCACGCGCCGGCACCGTCAATCTCCTGGGCCTTGCACCGCTGGTCCAGGCCGAGATCCGCTTCGGGCTACTGGCCCATGCCCAGAAGGCTCAACGCTCGGCCTGGCCGCTGTGGCACATCCAGGCGGTGGCGAACCTGGCCCGCCTGCGCGGCGAAGCCTCCGTACTCGACCTGCTGTCCGATCCGGCGGCGCTCGCCGAGCACGAACGCAGGATCCTCAAGGAGACCGCGGACGAGCTGCGGATCGTCTACGTCACCGAGCAGGAGGCCAAGGAGGCCGGCTTCCTGGAGACCGAGCACTACGGCATCCGCTACAAACGGCGCTCCAGCCACTTCGACTTCACTGACGTGCCGCAGCGGTGGCTTCGTGACCTGCTCTGGGAACGAGTGGCTCGCCGTCTGCGCTCGCCGCAGGCACCGCGAAGCCCGCAGCACATCGAGAACGGACGCAAGGCGTGCGCCGAGCTCGGCGTGTTCTTGACCGCTGTCGCGCCCGGAGGCGGGCACGATCCGACGGTGCTCACCGCAGACCACATGCAGCGCTTCGTCGCCGATCACAACAAGCGGGCCCGCGAGGGCCTCCCGTCGCTGGCGATCAGCCGCGACGGACGGCCGATGAAGGTCACCAGCTACACCCGCCGCCATGTCTTCAACGAGGCTCGGTCGATCCTGCGCGACGCGATGGAGAGCGGGGACGCGGAACGCATCGGCCTGCCGCGGGAGTTCATCATCGCCCTGCCGACTGCTCGACGGGCCGACCGAACCCGCAACCCGTTCCCTGATCCCGTGGCCCGCGCACTGGCCGACGAGGCGAACCTGCAACTGCTGGATGACCGCTTCGACCCGAACGGCATGGGCCATCGCGACATCTGGGAGGCCCTGGTGTTCACCGGCCGCCGGGCCTCGGAGGTCACCGAGCTGCGGCTGGAGTGCACGTCGATCCACCGCAAGGTCCCCTTCCTCTGGCACGATCAGACGAAGGTGGGCAACCTCGATGAGGCCATCCGCATCCCGCAACGCCTCTACGAGCGGCTGGAGCTGCGCAAACAGCGCACCGTCGAACGCTTCGAGGACCTCTACGGTCGCAGCCCCGGGCCGAAGGAGCGCAAGCTCCTCGCTCTGTTCCCCTCGCCGCACAAAAATCCGGACGGCACGGTCGCGATCACCTACAGCATCTTCGGTGATGCCTTCCGGGACTGGCTGGAGGCGCTGGACATCGGCGCCTGGGTGCCGCACCAGGCCCGCCATACGCTGGCCACGAACCTGCTGAAGAACGGCGCCGGCCTGCACCACATCAAGCAGTACCTCGGCCAGATCTCCGTGCGGATGGCCGAGCACTACGCGAAGGTCGCCTCCTCGGAGGTCGACGACGCACTCGAGCGGGTCTGGGTCAGCGGACCGGGATCGGCCGAGCCGGGACTGCTGCTCGCCTCGCCGTCCGAGCACATGACCAGGGCCGAGGCCCAGGCCATGGCGATCGACCTTACCCGCCGCAGCACCCCGGCCGAGGGCGGCTTCTGCACCTACCAGCCAGTGGTACGAGGGGACGCCTGCCCGTGGGACCTGGACTGCCACAACTGCGACAAGTTCGTGATGTCCGGCGCCGACCTCCTGTACTGGCGCCGCAAGGCCGAGCAGTGGGCCTCGCTGGCCGAACGCGCGCCGGACGACCGGACCGCCGACTACCTCCACAGCGTCTTCGAGCCCACCGCCCGCGCGATCGGCGGCCTGGAGAAGGCCCTGGCCGGCCTCGGCATGCTGGACGACGCGCTCGCCCTGGACCTGCGACGCCCCCAGGACTACTTCGACCGCATGTGGACGCTCGCCTTCAAGGCCAACGACCTGGCCGCCATCGACCCCGACGACACCGACTCGTACGAGGAACCCGCATGACCGCCTCATCGCACCGCACCGCCCAGGCTCTGAGGGCGCGCAGCCAGAAGACCGAAGCCAGCCTCCTGCGCATCAAGCGCGTCGTCGAACAGCTTGCCAAGAATGGCACCCCGATCACCGTGGCAGCAGTCGCCCGGCAAGCGGACGTCTCGCGCACCTTCCTCTACGAACACACCGAGGCCCGCACCATCGTCACCCAGGCCACTCTCCGAGCTCGCGGACTGCGAGCGGAGACCGATCAAGCCCAGCGCGACGCGATCGAGGCGTCCTGGCGTGAACGCGCGCTCAACACCGAGGAGGCCCTCAAGAACACCAACGCGGAGGTCGTCAACCAGCGAGAACGCATCGCTGAGCTCTTGGGGCAGATCGCTGGCCTACAGGGCGAATGGACGGACGCCGACGTCGTACGCATCACCACCGCCAATGTCGCCCTGCAACGCGAGGTCAGGGCCCTGACGGCCGAGCGGGACCGCCTCAACAGGCGTCTGGTTGCCGCCCGGGACAACGCGCGCTTCGCCGACAAGCGCATCGCCGCGCTCGAAGCGCAGATCACCGAGAAGCTCACCGTCCCGCCGACCTGATGGTGCGCCGCCGTCGTGATCGGACTGCACGAACTCTTCCGCCACCCCTGCGCGACCGACGCGCATGTGCAGGTTGCGCGATTTCATGAGCACCGGCTCCTGCGGAAGCGCATAGTTCCGCGCCCGATGAGCGGCTCATGTGCTTGATGATCACGAGCAAACTCGCCCAGCGGGCTCCGCCTAGTTGTAACTGCAAGTAGTGAAGCTCGACTACGGGGCCGCGAGTGGGACGTCAATGGTCTCCGTTCTCTGCTGTCAGCCGGTGCGGGGTGAGCTTCAATGGTCGCGACGATCACCGGTTAGCCCAACCGGCGATCGTCGCCTACGGTGCGGTCGCTCGTCGGGGCCCGGGACAAGAAGGGGCGGAGACGTGGTCGTCTGCGGACCGCGAGTGAATGACGGTGAGGCCCAGAGGAGCGCCTGGAGGTCTCCTCGCCGAAGGCGGGCAGGGCGACGGCGTTTTGGGCGCCGTCGCCCGTCGGCCATCAGCGGATGCGGGCTGCCTTGGGCAGCAGGAGCATCAGCCCTCTGGGTATCGCCCTGGCGTTCCGGCCGGCGACGCCGGATTACGAGTAACAGCTCACCGAGTGGCCGGCCAAGGAGGTGTGCCTGGTCGAGTTATTGGAGGACTGGCAGCGGGAAACCCTGCTGGTCGAGTGCCGGGGGGCAGCATCATGTCGTGGCCGATGTGCGGGCGAGCATGGCTTCTGACAGAGTGTTGACCAGCCTGCGGTCGCGGCAGTCGCAGGCCGTGCGCCAGCCGGCCGCGGCGGCGGCGGCCAGTTCGCGGGTATGCGAGATCGACAGCGTCAGGCTCGCGATGCCAGCGACTTCGGCGCAGTGTGCCGCGCGGCCACGCAGGACGGGCTCGGGCGCTCCTTTCGCATTACGCAGAACGGCGATCTCATGGGGTGGGGCGTCACCGAACAGGCCGACGCCCAGAACCTTGACGATGGCTTCTTTGGCGGCGAATCGCCCGTACAGGAACTCCTCGCGCCGGCCCTCGCCGAGGCTCTCGGCGTGGGCGAGCTCTTCGGGGGCGTAGAGGTGACGCAGGAAACGGTCGTGACGCATGGTCTTGGCCAGGGACCCGATCCGGAGTACGTCGATGCCCAGTTGCAGGGGTGGCCGGCAGTCGCAGCCGCTGCCGCTCATGCGTTCCGCTCGTCGGAGCGGGGTGTGAAGTGTGCCAGTGACGACTCGCCGGTCTCCGGGGTGGTGTCAAGGAGGACGATGTGGTCGTAGCGGTCGAGCCAGTCGCGCCGGTGGGCGGCCAACTCGGCCCAGACAGCGGTGCAGTAGGCGTCGCGGCGGGCACGGTGAAGGTCGTACCCGTGCGTCTGGTGGGGGACGGCGGTGGCGCCGGTGACGAGCAGGCGGCGTTTCCCGGGCAGCTCGGTGATCACATCGAGTTGCTGCTGTACCCGCATGGTGCTTTCGGCGGGCAGGAGGGTCCGCAAGGACAGGTCACCGCTGTCCTTGAGGACGAGCAGTACTCCGGAGTCGGTGAGTTCGCGTTCGTGCACCAGGGGGAGGCGGATGGGCAGCGTCGTCTGTTCCAGGACGGCCACGGCCACGGTCAGGCCGGGGCGGGAGCGTGTGTAGGCCGCTGCGATGCGCAGTGCGGTGAATGGTGATGCCAGGCCCTGGCCGGAGACGGCGAAGCTGTTCGCGCGGTTGCCGAACAGGGCGTTGAGGTACGAGGCGGGCTGGACGGAGGGCACGCGGTCTGGCAGGGCGTGGGCGCAGATGATGAGGTCGACGGGCGGGGTGGTAGCGCTGAGGCCGGAATGCAGGAGGTCGAGCAGGTCGGTGTGCGTCACTCCGTCGGTAGTCAGGTCGTCGGTGCTGATGTCGATGTCGTATCGCCGGTGGAGATCGCGGAAGTAGGCGAGCTGGCGCGGGTCCCACTCGTGCTGTCGGGCGGGAGGGTCTGCCACAGCCGTGGCGGTCAGCAGGCTCAGCATGCCGAGGCCGGCGCCTGGGACCGGCGGGCGAACAGGTCGGTGAGAGTTCCGACGGTCTGGAGATCGGCGACCTCCAGTTCGTCCGGGTCGACCC
>NZ_MWIG01000498.1:0-5284 GCF_002156145.1 Streptomyces sp. NRRL B-24572
CTCGTACGCCCCCGGGTGGAGTGAGCGCGTACTCCAGACGCGGTATGCGCGGCGTAAAGAAGTGGACCCGGGGGCCGAGGACTTCCGGCCGCGGATGGCAGATCGTATAGGCGGGGGGGCATCTCCGGCGGATCCAGCGGGTCCAAGCCGGGGTCTTGGCTGCTCCCGCATGTCGACGAGTACGCCACAGAAGAGAGACCCCATGTCCTGGCTGTCCAGATTCAGCCTCGCGCAACGGGCCCTGATCGGGCTGATGTCCATCATCGCGATCGTGTTCGGAGCGATCGCGATCCCGCAGCTGAAGCAGCAGTTGCTGCCCTCGATCGAGCTCCCCATGGTGTCGGTCCTGGCCCCGTACCAGGGCGCCTCTCCCGACGTGGTGGAGAAGCAGGTCGTCGAGCCGCTGGAGAACAGCCTCAAGGCCGTCGACGGCCTGAAGTCGGTCACCTCCACCGCTTCCGAGGGCAACGCCGTCGTCATGGCCTCCTTCGACTACGGCGACGAGTCGACGAAGCAGCTCGTCGCCGACGTCCAGCAGGCCGTGAACCGCGCCCGCGCCCAGCTGCCCGACACCGTCGACCCGCAGGTGATCGCCGGCTCGACGGACGACATGCCGACCGTCGTCCTCGCCGCCTCCTCGGACAAGGACCCGCAGGCGCTCGCCGACCAGCTGGAGCGGACCGTCGTGCCCGTCCTGGAGGACATCGAGGGCGTCGGCCGGGTCTCCGTCAGCGGCGTCCAGGACCTCCAGGTCTCCGTCACCCCCGACGAGCGGAAGCTCGCCGCGGCCGGACTGAACACCATGAAGCTCGCCGAGGCCCTCCGCTCCGGCGGCGCGACCGTGCCGGCCGGCTCCTTCTCGGAGGCCGGCAAGTCCCGCACGATCCAGGTCGGCGGCGGCTACACCTCGCTGAAGCAGATCGAGGACCTCCGCATCCCGGCGGCCGTCCCCGGCAAGGGCAAGGCGGTCCGCCTCGGTGACGTGGCCACCGTCCGCCAGGAGGAGTCGCCGCGGGTCTCCCTCACCCGCACCAACGGCAAGCCCAGCCTCGCCGTCATGGCCACCATGGACAAGGACGGCAGCGCCGTCACGATCTCCGACGCCGTCGAGGAGAAGCTGCCCGAGCTGCGCCGCGACCTCGGCGCCGGCGCCGAGCTGACCGTCGTCTCCGACCAGGGCCCGGCCGTCGCCAAGTCCGTCTCCGGCCTGACCACGGAGGGCGCGCTCGGCCTCGTCATGGCCGTCCTCGTGATCCTGGTCTTCCTCGCCTCGCTCCGCTCGACGCTGGTGACCGCGGTCTCCATCCCGCTCTCGGTCGTCCTCGCCCTCATCGTGCTGTGGACCCGCGACCTCTCGCTCAACATGCTGACGCTCGGCGCGCTCACCATCGCCATCGGCCGGGTCGTCGACGACTCGATCGTGGTCCTGGAGAACATCAAGCGGCACCTGGGCTACGGCGAGGAGCGCCAGGCCGCGATCCTCACCGCGGTCCGCGAGGTGGCGGGCGCCGTCACCTCCTCCACCCTCACCACCGTCGCCGTGTTCCTGCCGATCGGCCTGGTCGGCGGCATCGTCGGCGAGATGTTCGGCTCCTTCTCGCTGACGGTGACGGCGGCCCTGCTCGCCTCGCTGCTCGTCTCCCTGACCGTCGTTCCTGTTCTCTCGTACTGGTTCCTGCGCGCCCCCAAGGGCACCTCGCAGGACCCGGAGGAGGCCCGCCGCCTCGCCGAGGAGAAGGAGGAGAAGAGCCGCCTCCAGCGCGCGTACGTGCCGGTCCTGCGGTTCGCGACCCGGCGCCGGCTCACCAGCCTCGCCCTCGCCCTCGTCGTCCTGGTCGTCACCTTCGGCATGGGCGGGCTCCTGAAGACGAACTTCTTCGACCCGGGCGAGCAGGAAGTCCTCAACATCAAGCAGGAGCTGGCGCCCGGCACCAGCCTGAGCGCCTCCGACGAGGCCGCGAAGAAGATCGAGAAGGTCCTCGCGGACACCGAGGGCGTCAAGGACTACCAGGTCACCGTCGGCTCCTCCGGCTTCATGGCGGCCTTCGGCGGCGGCACCGGCTCCAACCAGGCCTCCTACAAGGTGAGCCTGGAGGACTCCGCCTCGTACGAGAAGACCCGTGACGCCATCGAGAAGGGCCTCGGCGCCCTCGACGGCATCGGCGACACCACCATCGCCGCCGGCGACGGCTTCGGCTCCCAGAACCTGAGCGTGGTCGTCAAGGCCGCCGACCCGGAGGTCCTCAAGAAGGCCTCCGAGCAGGTCCGGTCGGCGGTCGCCGGGCTCAAGGACGTCACCGACGTCGAGAACGACCTCGCGACGTCCGTCCCGCGGATCTCCGTGAAGGCGAACGCCAAGGCGGCCGACGCCGGCTTCGACACCACCTCGCTCGGCGCGATCGTCGCCCAGGCCGTCCGGGGCACCCCGGCCGCCAAGGCGATCCTCGACGACAGCGAGCGGGACGTCCTCATCACCTCGGCCCACCCGGCCACCACCCTGGCCGAGCTGAAGGCGCTGCCGCTCGGTCCGGTGAAGCTGGGCGACGTCGCCACCGTCGAGCTGGTCCCCGGCCCGGTCTCGATGACCCGGATCGACGGTGCTCGCGCCGCGACGATCACGGCCAAGCCGGTCGGTGACAACACCGGTGCGGTGGGCAACGCCCTCCAGGCGAAGCTCAAGGCGCTCGACCTGCCGGAGGGCGCCACCGCCACCGTCGGCGGCGTCACCGCGGACCAGTCCGACGCCTTCCGCAACCTGTTCCTGGCGATGCTCGCGGCCGTCGCGATCGTCTTCATGCTGCTCGTGGCGACCTTCCGGTCGCTGGTCCAGCCGCTGATCCTGCTGGTCTCGATCCCGTTCGCGGCGACCGGCGCGATCGGTCTGCTCGTGGTCACCGGCACGGCGATGGGCGTCCCGGCGATGATCGGCATGCTGATGCTCATCGGCATCGTCGTCACCAACGCGATCGTCCTGATCGACCTGATCAACCAGTACCGGGCGCAGGGCCTGGGCGTCGTCGAAGCGGTGATCGAGGGCGGCCGGCACCGGCTCCGCCCGATCCTGATGACCGCCCTGGCGACGATCTTCGCCCTGCTGCCGATGGCCCTCGGCATCACCGGCGAGGGCGGCTTCATCGCCCAGCCGCTGGCCGTGGTGGTGATCGGCGGTCTGATCACCTCGACGCTGCTGACCCTGCTCCTCGTCCCGACGCTCTACGCGATGGTGGAGCTCCGCAAGGAGCGCCGCGCGAAGAAGAAGGCGGCGAAGCGGGAGGCGAAGTCCGGCGAGGTGCCGGTCCCGCCGCAGGCGAAGGAGCCGACCGCGGTCTGATCCGTACGGCATGAGGAAGGGGCGCCCCGCGATGTGCGGGGCGCCCCTTCCGGCGTACGTGAGGGAGAACCGTTACGGCAGCGCCAGCATCCGCTCGAGCGCGAGCTTGGCGAAGCTCTCCGTCTCCTTGTCGACCTGGATCTGGTTGACGAGGTTGCCCTCGGCCAGGGACTCCAGGGTCCACACCAGGTGCGGGAGGTCGATGCGGTTCATCGTCGAGCAGAAGCAGACCGTCTTGTCGAGGAAGACGATCTCCTTGCCCTGGTCGGCGAATCGATTCGCCAGGCGCCGGACCAGGTTCAGCTCCGTGCCGATCGCCCACTTGGAACCGGCCGGGGCCGCCTCCAGGGTGTTGATGATGTACTCGGTCGAGCCCACGTAGTCCGCGGCGGCGACGACCTCGTGGCGGCACTCGGGGTGGACGAGCACGTTCACGCCCGGGATGCGCTCGCGCACGTCGTTCACCGAGTCCAGCGAGAAGCGGCCGTGCACTGAGCAGTGGCCCCGCCAGAGGATCATCTTGGCGGCGCGCAGCTCCTCGACGGTGAGCCCGCCGTTCGGCTTGTGCGGGTTGTAGAGCACGCAGTCGTCCAGGGACATGCCCATGTCGCGGACGGCGGTGTTGCGGCCCAGGTGCTGGTCCGGCAGGAAGAGCACCTTCTCGCCCTGCTCGAAGGCCCAGTTCAGGGCCCGCTCGGCGTTGGACGAGGTGCAGATCGTGCCCCCGTGCTTGCCGGTGAAGGCCTTGATGTCGGCCGAGGAGTTCATGTACGAGACGGGCACGACCTGCTCGGCGATGCCGGCCTCGGTCAGCACGTCCCAGCACTCGGCGACCTGCTCGGCGGTGGCCATGTCGGCCATCGAGCAGCCGGCCGCGAGGTCGGGCAGGACGACCTTCTGGTCGTCGCCGGTGAGGATGTCGGCCGACTCGGCCATGAAGTGGACGCCGCAGAAGACGATGTACTCGGCCTCGGGCTTGGCGGCGGCGTCGCGCGCGAGCTTGAAGGAGTCACCGGTCACGTCGGCGAACTGGATGACCTCGTCGCGCTGGTAGTGGTGTCCGAGCACGAAGACCTTGTCCCCGAGCTTCTCCTTCGCGGCGCGGGCGCGCTCCACGAGGTCCGGGTCGGAGGGCGACGGCAGATCGCCGGGACACTCCACCCCGCGCTCGCTCTTCGGGTCGGCTTCGCGACCGAGCAGGAGCAGGGCGAGCGGCGTCGGCTGCACATCCAGGGGCTGGGCGGTGGTCACGTCACGCACCCTTTCTTCGGGGTCTTCGGGAAACGCTTTTCGTCGAAATGACGCTATCTATCATAACCGCTTCACGTCAGAATGACGATGTCCATAGTGTCGATGTGACGAATTCGCCGTCCGCACTCCTGGACATGGTGTGCGAGCATGAAAGAGGGAAGACCCCACTCGGCCCGGAATGAATCCGGGGCACCGTCGGTTGCAACCGTCGGCAAGCAGTCTCCGTACACCACCGGGAGAGAAGCAGATGTCCGTATCGGACGAGAAGACCACTGTCAGCGACGGCATCCTCCTGTCCGACGCCGCCGCGGCCAAGGTCAAGGCCCTCCTCGACCAGGAAGGCCGCGATGACCTGGCCCTGCGCGTCGCCGTTCAGCCCGGCGGCTGCTCCGGCCTGCGTTACCAGCTGTTCTTCGACGAGCGCTCGCTCGACGGCGACGTCGTGAAGGACTTCGACGGCGTCAAGGTCGTCACCGACCGGATGAGCGCCCCGTACCTGGGCGGCGCGTCGATCGACTTCGTCGACACGATCGAGAAGCAGGGCTTCACCATCGACAACCCGAACGCCACGGGCTCCTGCGCCTGCGGCGACTCGTTCAGCTAAGCCTGTACGTGCGTGAGGGCGGCGGCCCCGGGGATCCCTCCCGGGGCCGCCGCCCTCACGCGTACCCGGACGCGCTCAGCGCCGCGGCACGGCCTGCC
>NZ_MWIG01000499.1:0-911 GCF_002156145.1 Streptomyces sp. NRRL B-24572
GGCGCGGGCCTCGGGGCGGCGCCAGGGCAGGTCACGGGCCCGTCCTCGCCTGGTTCGACCGGCACGCCCGTGACCTGCCCTGGCGCCGCCCCGAGGCCGGCGCCTGGGGCGTCATGGTCAGCGAGTTCATGCTCCAGCAGACCCCGGTCGTCCGGGTCCTCCCGGTGTACGAGCAGTGGCTGGCGCGCTGGCCGCGCCCGGCCGACCTGGCCGCCGAGGCCCCCGGCGAGGCGGTCCGCGCCTGGGGCCGGCTCGGCTATCCGCGCCGGGCGCTGCGGCTGCACGCGGCGGCCGTCGCCATAACGGAGCGGCACCACGGCGACGTCCCCCGCGACCACGGTCAGCTGCTCGCGCTGCCCGGCATCGGCGAGTACACGGCGGCGGCGGTGGCCTCCTTCGCGTACGGGCAGCGGCACGCCGTCCTGGACACCAATGTGCGCCGGGTCTTCGCGCGGGCGGCGACCGGCGTCCAGTACCCGCCGAACGCGACCACGGCCGCCGAGCGACGGCTCGCCCGCGCGCTGCTGCCGGAGGACGACGGGACGGCCTCCCGCTGGGCGGCCGCCTCCATGGAGCTGGGCGCCCTGGTCTGCACGGCGAAGAACGAGGACTGCGGGCGCTGCCCGATCGCCGACCGGTGCGCCTGGCGGCTCTCGGGGAAGCCCGCGCACGACGGTCCGCCGCGTCGGGGCCAGACGTACGCCGGGACCGACCGGCAGGTCCGCGGCCGGCTCCTCGCCGTCCTGCGGGAGTCCGCGGACCCGGTGGCGCAGACGGCCCTGGACGCGGTCTGGGACGAGCCGGTGCAGCGGGCCAGGGCCCTGGACGGCCTGGTCGCGGACGGCCTCGTCGAGCCGCTGGACGGCGGCCGGTACCGGCTGCCGCTGTCCTGACACAGTCTGGATCCGGGA
>NZ_MWIG01000499.1:937-8919 GCF_002156145.1 Streptomyces sp. NRRL B-24572
GGATCCGGGACATTGGATCCCGGACTCTGGACCCCGGACGCTGGACCCCGGATCCAGGGCATTGGATCCATGCCGTCGGATCCAAGATCTCGCTGTTACACAACCGATGGGTAGCCGTGCGCCGACCGACGGCTGCCCCGCACAGCCCCGTGACAACCGCTCCGTAGCGTCATCGACGACACGAGGAACGAAGCAGGTCACGGGGATCGGAGGCGGTTCGGATGAGGCACGGCGGCGAGGTGCTCGACTTCGAGGAGTACGTACGCACGCGGCAGGACGCGCTGCTGCGCAGCGCCCGTCGTCTCGTCGCCGACCCCGTCGACGCCCAGGACCTCCTCCAGACGGCCCTCGCCCGTACGTACGGCCGCTGGGACGGCATCGCCGACAAGTCCCTCGCCGACGCCTACCTCCGCCGGGTCATGATCAACACCCGGACCGAGTGGTGGCGCTCCCGCAAGCTCGAAGAGGTGCCGACCGAGCAGCTGCCCGACGGGAGCGTCGACGACCCGACCGAGCAGCACGCCGACCGCGCGCTCCTCATGGACGTCCTGAAGGTCCTCGCGCCCAAGCAGCGCAGCGTCGTCGTGCTGCGCCACTGGGAGCAGATGAGCACCGAGGAGACGGCGGCGGCGCTCGGCATGTCGACGGGTACGGTGAAGTCCACGCTCCACCGCGCGCTCGCCCGGCTCCGCCAGGAACTGGAGAGCCGTGACCTCGACGCCCGTGCCTTGGGGCGGACCGGGGAGCGGGCGACGGTACGAGGTGACGAAGGGGGGCGGGAGCGGTGCGCGGCCTAGACGGCGAACCCGACGGCAGACCACACGAAGACCACCAGGGTGTGAGCGGCGGCGACGACCGGTACGAGACCGGACGCCGCCGCCCTCGGCGTACGGTCAGGGCGGCGAGCGTCACGGCGACGGCCGGACTCGTCGCCGTCGGGCTTTCCCTGGCCGCCTGCTCCACCGGCGGCACCGGCTCGCGCGACGAGGGCGCGGCCCGCACCGACGAGATCGCCGCCACGGCGCCCACCCCCTCCGTCTCCGCCAGTGCCGGCCCGCAGTCGGCCGAGCGGGTGGATCCGATCGCGCTCCTGAAGGCCGATCCCAAGATCGGCGAGCGGTTCAAGGGGGATCTGAAGCCGTGCGTCGCGGACGCGTACCCGGTGGACGCCTCCTACGGGAATCTCACGAACTCCGCCGCCCCGGACGTCGTCGTCAACGTGATGACCTGCGGTGACGCCGTCGGCATCGGCACGTACGTGTACCGCAGGCAGAACGACCGGTACGAGAACGTGTTCATGACCGAGGACGCGGCGGTCTACGCCACGATCGACCGGGGCGATCTCGTCGTCACCAAGCAGGTGTACGCGAAGGGGGACCCGGTCGCGTACCCCTCGGGCGAGGACGTGATCACCTACCGCTGGTCGGGGAACAGGTTCACCCAGCACGACTGGGTGCACAACGACTACAGCCGGGCCGTCGGCGACGGCACGGAGCCCGCGCCGAGCGAGCCGCCCGCCAACTGAGCCCCGGGCCGCGGACCGCGGCACACGAAAGACCGCAGCACACGAACACCGAAGGGCACGCACGATGGCCGAGACCCATGTCCTGTTCGTCGAGGACGACGACGTCATCCGTGAGGCCACCCAGCTCGCCCTGGAGCGGGACGGCTTCCGGGTGACCGCCATGCCCGACGGGCTCTCGGGCCTGGACGCCTTCCGGGCGCAGCGGCCGGACATCGCCCTCCTCGACGTGATGCTGCCGGGGATGGACGGGGTCAGCCTCTGCCGTCGCATCCGCGACGAGTCGACGGTGCCCGTGATCATGCTCTCGGCGCGCGCCGACTCGATCGACGTGGTGCTCGGCCTGGAGGCCGGGGCCGACGACTACGTCACCAAGCCCTTCGACGGCTCCGTCCTGATGGCCCGCATCCGGGCCGTGCTGCGCCGCTTCGGGCACGCGGGCGGGGCCGGCGCCGGCGAGCACGACGAGCCGGCGGACGGCGGCGGGCTCCTCGTCTTCGGCGAAGGCGACCTGGAGGTCGACACCGAGGGCATGGAGGTCCGCAGGGGCGGGGCGCCGGTGGCGCTGACCCCGACCGAGATGCGGCTGCTCCTGGAGTTCTCGTCGGCGCCGGGCACCGTGCTGTCGCGGGACAAGCTCCTGGAGCGGGTCTGGGACTACGGCTGGGGCGGTGACACCCGGGTCGTGGACGTCCATGTGCAGCGGCTGCGGGCCAAGATCGGCCAGGACCGGATCGAGACCGTGCGCGGCTTCGGCTACAAGCTCAAGAGCTAGGTCAGTGAGCCGGTGAAGTTCCTTCCCCTCCGTACCGGGGTCCGCTGGAAGATCGCCGTCGCCATCGCGGCGGTCGGCGCGCTCATCGCGGTCACCCTGAGCGTCGTCGTGCACAACGCCGCCCGCATCTCGATGCTCGACAACGCGCGCGAGGTGCAGATGGAGCGACTGCTCTTCGCCCAGCGGATGTACGAGACGTCGAAGCCGAAGGAGCCCCGCTTCGGCACGAAGATCAACGACCCGGCGCTGCCGGATCAGCTCGACCAGCTGATGCGGGACAGGCGGCGCGGGACGTACGTGCAGGAGCACCGGCACGGCGGCCCGCCGGACGTGTGGGCGGCCGTGCCGCTCGCCAACGGCGACGTGCTCTCGCTGCACATCCCCTTCGCCGACCGCAGCGCGACGATCATGAACGATCTGGACCGGGCGCTCGTCATCGGCTCGGTGTCGGTGGTCTTCGGCGGCTGCGCGCTCGGCGTGCTCATCGGCGGGCAGCTCTCGCGGCGGCTGCGGAAGGCCGCCGTCGCGGCCGGCCGGGTGGCCCAGGGCAACACGGACGTACGGGTGCGGGACGCCGTCGGCGGAGTCGTACGGGACGAGACCGACGACCTGGCGTGGGCGGTGGACGCGCTGACCGACGCCCTGAACGAGCGGATCGAGGCCGAGCGGCGGGTCACCGCCGACATCGCGCACGAGCTGCGCACCCCCGTCACCGGGCTGCTCACGGCGGCCGAGCTGCTGCCGCCGGGGCGTCCGACCGAGCTCGTACGGGACCGGGCGCAGGCCATGCGGACGCTGGTCGAGGACGTCCTCGAGGTGGCCCGGCTCGACAGCGCCTCGGAGCGGGCCGAGCTCCAGGAGATCGCGCTCGGCGAGTTCGTGGAGCGGCGGGTGCGGGCCCTGGACCCGGAGGTCGTCGTCCGGGTGGTGCACGAGGACTGGGTGAACACCGACCCGCGCCGCCTGGAGCGCGTCCTGGGCAATCTCCTCGCCAACGCGGCCAAGCACGGCAAGCCGCCGGTCGAGGTCACCGTCGAGGGCCGGGTGGTCCGCGTCCGCGACCACGGTCCCGGCTTCCCGGAGGCGCTCCTCAAGGAGGGCCCGAGCCGGTTCCGTACGGGCACGAGCGACCGGGCGGGCCAGGGCCACGGCCTGGGCCTGACGATCGCTGCGGGCCAGGCGCGGGTCCTCGGTGCCCGGCTGACCTTCCGGAACGTGGCCGCGGAGGGGTCCCCGGACGGGGTGGGCGGCGCCATCGCGGTGCTGTGGCTGCCGGACCACGCGCCGACGAACACGGGGAGCTTCCCGGTGCTGAGGCTGGCGGAGTGAGCGCATGAGAGAGGGGGCCGGTCCTTTCCAGGACCGGCCCCCTTCCCGTACGGGAGGTCTCTTCGTACGGGAGACGTACGGGTGATCAGACCGTCTCGGCGACCTTGGGCGCGTCGTCGCCGGCCTCCGCCTTCGGGGCCGCGGCCGGCCCGGCGCCGCGGAGCGCCACCTCCTTGACGAAGAAGGCGAGGACGAAGCTGAGGACGGCGACGGCCGAGGCGACCACGAAGGCGCCGTGCGTGCCGGAGGCGACCGCGTGCTGGTAGGCCTCGCGGAGCGCGGCCGGCAGCTTGGCGAGGCTCGCCGCGTCGAGCTGGGCGGTCCGCTCCGTCAGCCCGCCCCCGCCGCGGGACGCCATCTCGTCCTGGACGCGGCTGGTGAACAGCGCGCCCATGATCGCGACGCCGAAGGAGGAGCCGAGCGTCCGGAAGAGGGTGGTGGAGGAGGAGGCGACGCCCATGTCCTTCATCTCCACGCTGTTCTGGGCGACCAGCATGGTGATCTGCATGAGGAAGCCCATGCCGGCACCGAGGACGGCCATCCAGACGCCGGAGACGAGGCGCGAGGTGCCGGTGTCCATCGTGGAGAGCAGGAACAGGCCGACCACCATGAGCGCGCCGCCCACGATCGGGAAGACCTTGTACTTGCCGGTGCTGGTGGTGAAGCGGCCGACGAGCAGCGAGACGACCATCATCGACAGCAGCATCGGCAGGAGCAGCAGGCCGGAGTTGGTGGCCGAGGCGCCCTGGACGGACTGCTGGAAGATCGGCAGGTAGAGGACCGCGCCGAACATCACGAAGCCGGTGATGAAGCCG
Organism: Streptomyces sp. NRRL B-24572; assembly: GCF_002156145.1. Taxonomy (NCBI): domain Bacteria; kingdom Bacillati; phylum Actinomycetota; class Actinomycetes; order Kitasatosporales; family Streptomycetaceae; genus Streptomyces; species Streptomyces sp. NRRL B-24572. The sequence continues at coordinate 5,379 of NZ_MWIG01000499.1, forward strand.
ATCAGGGACATCAGGGTGAAGTTGCGGCTGCGGAAGATGTGCAGCGGCATGATCGGGTCGCTCGCCCGGGTCTCCACGAAGAGGAACGCGGCGAGCGCGGCGACGCCGCCGATGATCAGGCCGACGATGGTGGCCGAGCCCCAGGCGTACTCCGTGCCGCCCCAGGTGGTGACGAGGACGATCGCGGTGATGCCGACGGTCAGCAGTCCGGCGCCGAGGAAGTCGATCCGGGTGCCCGTGGCGCGCTGCTTCTTCGGCAGGTGCAGGACGGTGGTGATCATGGCGAGGGCGACGATGCCGAGCGGCAGGTTGATGTAGAAGGACCAGCGCCAGCCCCAGTGGTCGGTGATGGTGCCGCCGACGAGGGGGCCGCCGATCATGGCGAGGGCCATCACGCCGGCCATCATGCCCTGGTACTTGCCGCGCTCGCGGGGCGGGATCAGGTCGCCGATGAGCGCCATGACGCCGACCATGAGGCCGCCGGCGCCGAGGCCCTGGATCGTGCGGAAGCCGATGAGCTGGCCCATGTCCTGGGCCATGCCGCTGAGCGCCGAGCCGATCAGGAAGATCACGATCGAGGTGAGGAAGACGCCCTTGCGGCCGAACATGTCGCCGAGCTTGCCCCAGATGGGGGTGGAGGCGGCGGTGGCCAGGGTGTAGGCGGTGACGACCCAGGAGAGGTGCTCCAGACCGCCGAGCTCGCCGACGATCGTCGGCATCGCGGTGCCGATGATCATGTTGTCGAGCATCGCGAGGAGCATCGCGATCATGAGGGCGAGAAGGACGACGCGTACGCTGCGCGGCTGCGGGTCCGCAGCCTTCCCCTCTACCGCTTGAACGTTCTGTTTCGTCGCCATGTCCATCCCTTACTTGCCGCCCGGCTAGTTACTACACTGAGGACGGTAGGCCGGTAACTAGCCGGGCGTCAAGTAAGTTTTCTGGAAAGCGGAGACCCGTCATGGCCCGAGGCAACACCCGCCAGCGCATCCAGGACGTGGCTCTCGAACTCTTCGCCGAGCAGGGGTACGAGAAGACCTCGCTGCGGGAGATCGCGGAACGTCTGGACGTCACGAAGGCGGCGCTCTACTACCACTTCAAGACCAAGGAAGACATCATCATCGGGATCTTCCAGGACCTGACGCGCCCGCTCGACGACCTCATCGAGTGGGCGGGCGAGCAGCCGCGCACCCTGGAGGTGAAGCAGGAGATCCTGCGCCGCTACCAGAAGGCGCTGCTCGCCGCGGCCCCGCTGTTCCGCTTCATGCACGAGAACCAGGCGACCGTGCGCGACCTGAGCATCGGGCTCACCTTCAAGGAGCGCTTCCTCGCGCTCAACAAGTTCGTCCAGGAACCCGACGCCCCGGTGAAGGACAAGGTCCGCGCCGTGAGCGCGGTCTTCGCGCTGCACGCCGGGACCTTCTTCATGGAGAACATCGAGGGCGACCCCGAGGAGAAGCAGGAAGCCGTCCTCGAGGTCGCCCTCGATCTCATCGATCAGGCCCAGAAGGGCCGGTAGTCGCGTCAGACGCCGACGCCGTGGGCCCGCAGGAAGGCCATCGGGTTGATGGCGGAGCCGTAGTTCGGGGTCGTGCGGATCTCGAAGTGCAGGTGCGGGCCGGAGGAGTTGCCGGTGTTGCCCGAGAGGGCGATCTGCTGGCCGGCGCCGACCGACTGGCCGATGTTGACCTGGATCCGCGACAGGTGGGCGTACTGGGAGTACGTGCCGTTGGCGTGCTTGATCACGATCGCGTTGCCGTACGCGGGGCCGTCGCCGCCGCCGTTCGGGCCGGCCTTCACGACGGTGCCGGCGGCCGCGGCCTTGACCGGGGTGCCGACCGGGACGGCGAAGTCCTGGCCGGAGTGCTTGTGGGCCCACATGGCGCCGCCCTGGTTGAAGCTGGCGCTGAGGGCGTACGAGGTGACCGGCTTGACCCAGGCGGGGGTCGCCTTCTTGACGGCCTTCACGGGGGTGGCCTTCACGGCGGCGGCCTTGGCGACGGCGGCCTTCACCTGGGCGGCGAGGTGGGCCTGGGCGTCGGCCTGGGCGGCGACGGCGGCGGACGCGGTCAGAGCGGCCGGGGCGGCGGCGACCTTGCCCTCGGCGGCGAAGGCGGACCCTGCTCCGGCCACCAGCGTCGCTCCCAGACCCGCGGTGGCGAGAGCAACGGCGGTGATACGGGCGGCGGGGTTCATGACGCGCTTCGACATACGGGGGAAGACCTCCGGGAAGTACGGGACCCGACGCGGACGGTCGCTGCGTCGGGCTTGCTCATCCTTGGTAACCCGACCCCCAGCGCATCCCAAAACGCCCCATCTACGACATTGCGTCGTAGCGATCTTCGGGGAAGTTGACCCCTTGACGAACCTGGGGAGGGGTCGCGAAATCGGACATAACGACACAAGCGAATCGGTTTACGCGCACGTCACGAGGGACCGAAACCGCCTGAAACGCCGCCCGACGCCCGGTTCGGAACCCTTCGGGGCCAAAGCCCCGAAGGTTCGCACCCGAATGTCCCCAATTGACACAAAGGTCTCCACTATCCCCGTTAGTACCCCTCAAAACGCCTGTGCGCCTTGTCACCAGCGCCCCGCCCCGAATGGGACCTGGGTCACGCAACCGAGCCGCCCGGAACGCCGTCCCGCACTACGCTGACCGCTTCGGGAATCCAGGGAATCCACGGGGGGACCACACATGGAACCGGCACTCATCGGCACGCGCCTCGCCTCGGCCGCGATCGGACCGCTGCTGAGGAAACTGCTGGTCAGCGACGGTTCGGGCGCGGGCCTCACGGGCCGATCGGACAAGGTCCGGCTCTCCTCCCTGGTCTCCTTCCGCGGCGAGAAGCGCACGCTCACGGAAAAGGACGTCCGAAAGCTCGCCGGGACGCTCGTCGAGCGGTCCCGGGGCGGGGACGGCGAGCGCCCCTTCCCCGCCGACGAGACCGAGGCGGTCACCGACGCCCTCGCCCGGACCCTCCTCGCCCTCGGCGACCTCGACATGGACGACGTCCAGGCCGTCCGCCTCGGCCACCGCGACCTCGCCCGCCGCCTGCGGGCGGCGGCCCCGGCCCCGGACGGCCTCTCGACCGACTCGGGCCTCTACCTGGAGTCGCTGACCGAATGGGCCTGCCTCCACATCCTGGAGTTCTTCACCCAGCGCTCCACGTTCGTGGCCCGCAGCCTGGTGGAACAGACCCGGGCGCAGGGCGAGCTCATCGCGAAGATGGACGAGGTCATCCGCCGCACGCCACGGGCGGACGGACGGGACGCGGACTTCGAACGCCGGTACCTGGAGCACCTCGCCAAGAAGCACGGCCGCCTCACGATCTACGGCATCGACCTGCACCACTCCCCGGACCGGTGGCCGCTGGACCTCGCCTATCTGTCCCTGGAGGCCACGGGCGAAGCGCCCCTGCCGGACGAGGCGGGCCCCTTCGCCCCGCACCAGCGGGAACAGGCCGTCCGCGCCGACCTCGCCCTCGCCCGGCACGACAAGGTCCTGCTGCGCGGCCTCGCGGGCTCGGGCAAGACGACCCTCGTC
>NZ_MWIG01000005.1:0-11097 GCF_002156145.1 Streptomyces sp. NRRL B-24572
CTGCTGCTCGGGCGCGGTGAGCCACGCGACGAGCTTCTTGGCCTCGTCGACGTGCTTGCCGGAGGCCGGCACGGCCAGGAAGGAGCCGCCCCAGTTGCCGGCTGCCGGGGGCTGGGCGATGTTCCACTTGCCCTTGTTGCCGGGACCGGAGAACTGCTGGATGTTGGCCTGCTGCCAGGAGGGGCAGACCGTGGTGGCGAAGGTGGACTTGGAGAACGCGGTCTGCCAGGGGGTGTCGAACATCTTCAGGCCCTGGCTGGTCCTGCCCTGGACGGCTTTGACGGCCAGGTCCCAGGCGGTCCTGACGCTGGGCGAGTTCTTGTAGGCGAGCTTGCCGTCCTTGTAGTACTGGACGGTGCTGGAGGAGACGACGGCGTTGAAAAGGCCGCTGGCGCTGTCCATGAAGTAGGTGTCCTTGGACGCCTTGGCCTGGTACCGCTTGCCCGTCTCGACGAACTTCGCCCAGTCGCCCGCCCACAGCTTGCCGACCGACTCGGGGTCGGAGGGCAGGCCCGCGGCCTTGAAGAGGTCCTGGCGGTAGCAGATGGCCATGGGGCCGACGTCGGTGCCGAGGCCGATCGTTCTGCCGTCGGCGGTGGTGGCCTGCTGCCACTTCCAGGGCAGGTAGTTCTTCTTCTCGACGCCGGGGGCGTCGGAAAGGTCGGCGAAGGCGTCGGCGAGGTCCGCGGAGGTGGCCAGGGATATGCGGCCGACTTCGAGGGCCTGGACGTCGTCGAGGCCGCCGCCGGACAGCCGGGTCTGCAGGGCGGTCCAGTAGTTGCCCTCGACGGTCGTCGGGTTCTCCTTGATGGTGATCTCCGGGTGCTGCTTCATGTACGCGTCGTACAGACCGGCCTCCTTGTACCCGAAGGTCCCGAAGGTGCCGACGGTGAGGGTGGTCTTCCCGTCGGCGGAGACGGAGCCGTCGCCGGAGGACGAGCAGCCGGCGAGGGCGAGGGCGAGCGTCGCCGCCGCGGAGGCGAGTGCGGCGGAGCGGATGCGGGCACGCGGAACGGACGAACGGGACATGGCATCTCCTCGATGCGTCAAAGGGGTTGGGGGTGCCCCGGGCAGGGCCTCGCCTCGTCGGCGGTCGGCGCGGGGGAACGTTTGGGAGCGCTCCCAAACGAAGGCCGGCGAAACCTCGCCGCAGGGTGAGCGGCGAGGTCGCCCCGTCAGGCGCTGGCGCGGGTGACCAGACGCGTGGGAAGGATCAATGGGGTGGGGTTCTGCCCGTTGATGAGCGCGACGAGCATGCGCGCCATCTCGCGCCCGAGACCCTCTATGGGCTGGTGCACCGTGGTCAGCGGCGGATCGGCGATCCGGGCCACGGCCAGGTCGTCGAAGCCGATCACGGCGACGTCGGCGGGGACACGCCGGCCGGCGTCACGCAGCGTGCGCAACGCTCCCGTCCCCATGTTGTCGCTGGCGGCGAAGACTCCGTCCAGGTCCGGGTGCCGCGCCAGCAGTACGGCCATGGCGGCCGCTCCGCTCGACTCGGTGAAGTCACCCGCTTCCGGCGGGCACGGTTCGAGTCCGGCCGCCAGCATGGCGTCCTGGTAACCGCGGTAGCGGGCCCGTCCCGCCTCGGTGTCCAGCCGTCCGCAGATCGTCGCGACCCGGGTCCGGCCGAGCGAGATCAGGTGCTCCGTCGCCGCGCGCGCCCCTCCGAGGTTGTCGACGTCCACGTACCACCGCGGGTCCAGACCGACCGGACGTCCGCCGAACACCACGGGAATCTCTGCCTCCTCCGCCATACGGGCCAGCGGGTCGTCCTCGCGCAGCGCCATCAGCATCACCCCGTCGGCCCCCTTGGACCGGAGAAGCTGCTCCACGCGCCGGCGCCCCCGGTCGGAGGCGGCCAGACACAGCATCAGGTGCAGCTCGGCGTCCTCCAGCGCGGCCGAGGCGCCCACGATCACCTGGGCGAAGAACGGGTCCGCGAAGATCGACGGATCCTCTCCCGAGACGACCAGGGCGGCCGCGCCGGTCTGACGGGTCGCCAGCGCGCGGGCGGTCGGATTGGGAACGTAACCGAGCTGGTGGACGGCCCGTTCGACCGCCTCCCGTTTGGCGCGGCTGACGTGCGGGGCGTTGTTGAGCACACGGGAGGCGACCGACCTCGAGACTCCGGCCAGTTCGGCCACCTCGTCAAGGGTCGACTGCCGTCGCGGCACACCTTCGGCCATGATCCGCCCTCCTGTCGCGGCCTGAACGCCTGGAAGGCTGGAAGCGCTTCCAGTTCCAGGACTGTAAAGCCTTATCGCCGCCATGTGAAGTGTTGGTTAAACGGGCCCACTTGACAGGCTCAACAGGGCGTCACACGATACCGGCCACACCCCGAGTCGGCCGAAGCACGCACTGGGATCGCTTCCAGTGGGAGCGCTTCCACCGCCGGGGGTGTCGTACCACCGCACTTCCTCAGTGCGCCGCCCGCTCGGGACGAGAGCGTGCGGCGCGTCCCCCCGTCAGGAATCGAGGTACCGTCATGCGCCGTCGAATCCGCACCCTCGCGGCAGCCTTCCTCGCGCTCCCGCTGGCACTCGCCGTCGCGCCGTCCGCCCACGCGGCCGATCCGACCACCATGACCAGCGGGTTCTACGTGGACCCGAACTCGAGCGCGAAGCAGTGGGTCGCCGCCAATCCGGGCGACGGCCGGGCGCCCGCCATCAGCGCGTCCCTCGCCAACACCCCCATGGCCCGCTGGTTCGGCTCCTGGAGCGGCACCATCGGCACCGCCACGGGCGCGTACGTCGGGGCCGCGGACTCCTGGGACAAGCTGCCCATCCTGGTCGCGTACAACATCTACCACCGCGACTACTGCGGCGGGCAGTCCGGAGGCGGCGCCTCCTCCCCGTCCGCCTACGCGAGCTGGATCGCCCAGTTCGCCGGCGGGATCGCCGACCGCCCGGCCGTCGTCGTCCTCGAACCGGACTCCCTCGCGGACTACGGCTGCATGAACCAGGCCCAGATCCGCGAGCGCCAGAGCATGATCAGCGGCGCCCTCGCCGAGTTCAACCGTCAGGCCCCCAACACCTGGGTCTACCTCGACGCCGGCAACCCCGGCTGGGTGAGCGCGGCGACGATGGCCCAGCACCTCCACGAAGCCGGGCTCCGACAGGCGCACGGCTTCTCCCTCAACATCTCGAACTACTACACCACCGCCCAGAACACCGCCTACGGCAACGCCGTCAACGGCGAACTGGCCGCCCGCTACGGCTACACCAAGCCGTTCGTCGTCGACACCAGCCGCAACGGCAACGGCTCCAACGGCGAGTGGTGCAACGCCGCCGGCCGCCGCATCGGCACGCCCACCCAGCTGGGCGGCGGCGCCGAGATGCTGCTGTGGATCAAGGCCCCGGGCGAGTCCGACGGCAACTGCGGCGTCGGGACCGGTTCCACGGCCGGCCAGTTCCTCCCGGAGGTCGCCTACAAGATGATCTACGGCTACTGACATCCGACTCCTGTGGCCCGGTGTCCGCCGCCCCGCGACCGGGCCACAGGTACCACCAGCCCCCCTCACCCCCCATCCCTCCGACCAGGAGCCCTCATGAAGCCACGCAGCCTACGGCGCCGTGCGACCGCCGTCCTCGCGGCACTCGCGGCCTGCGCCGCCCTCACCGCGACGCAGGGTCAGGCCCAGGCCACAGCCGCCGCGGACACGCTCACCCCGGTCACGAAGTTCTACGTGGACCCGCACAGCAAGGCCGCCGGGCAGGCGCTCGCCGACCTCAGGAGCGGCGACTTCACGAACGCCGTGAACATGGCCAAGCTCGCGAGCTGGCCGCAGGCCGAGTGGTTCACCGAGGGCACGCCCGACGAAGTCCGGGCGAAGGTGAGAAGCCTGGTCCGCGAGGCCCGCGCGGTGAACCGGACCCCGGTCCTGGTCGCCTACAACGTGCCGGGCCGGGACTGCTCCCAGTACTCCAGCGGCGGAGCCGCCTCCTCGGCCGCCTACCGGCAGTGGATCGACGCCTTCGCGGCCGGCATCGGCGACAGCAAGGCCGTCGTCGTGGTCGAGCCCGACGGCCTCGCCCTCCTCCCCAGCGACTGCGGGCCGGGCGTGGACCCGACCGGCGAACTCACGGCGGCCCGCGTCGCCGACCTCGCGTACGCGGTCAAGACCATCAAGTCCAAGGCCCGCACCGCGGCCTACCTCGACGCGGGCAACGTCCTGTGGCGGCCCGTGGGCGACATGGCGCGGCGGCTGCTCGACGCCGGCGTCCAGGACAGCGACGGCTTCTCCCTCAACGTGTCCAACACCCACCCCACCGACCACAACGCGCGCTACGGCACCTGGATAGCCAAGTGCATGTGGTTCGCCACCGAAGGGCCCGAGTACGCCCGCGGCCACACCGACTGGTGCGCCACCCAGTACTACTCCCCCGCCGCGCCCAACGACGGCGTCCCGGGCAACGCGGTCGACTCCGCCGACCCCGCCACCTGGCGCTGGACCGACGCCTGGTTCGACCAGAGCGTGGGCACCCCGTCGAACGACGCGCTGCACCACTTCGTCATCGACACCAGCCGCAACGGCCTGGGCGCCTGGACCCCGGAGCCCGGCAAGTACTCCGGCGACCCGGAGATCTGGTGCAACGCGCCCGGCCGCGGCCTCGGCCCGCGCCCGACCGCCGACACCGGTGTGCCGCTCGTCGACGCCTACCTGTGGATCAAGATCCCGGGCGAGTCCGACGGCAGCTGCACCCGCAACACCGGCGGCACGATCGACCCCGAGTACGGCATCGTCGACCCGCCCGCCGGCACGTGGTGGTCCGACCAGGCTCACTCACTGGCCCGCAACGCGGCGCCGCGGCTGACCTTCAACCGCTGAGCTCCGCTCGTAGCCCGTCCGCGTCGGCCGCGGGGAGCGCCTCGGTCGCGGCGACGACCTCGTGCTCGACGCGGCCGGTGCGTTCGGTACGCGCGCGGGGCGGTCCAGGCGGTCGGCGGCGTCCTGGAGCAGCTGCCGCGCGGAGGCGGCGGGGGCCCGCGCACCCGCGTCCAGGTCGTTCGCGCCACCGCGTCGATCCCGTTGACGGCGGGGGCGGGCGTCACTAATGTGCGCTCAGATCTCCCCCCCTCAACCGGTGATTTGACACTTCGCCGCTTGGGAGCGCTCCCACCGACCAGGGAGACGGAGGGGAACTGATTGACATGCTCGCCTCACAATACGGGCGTGGTCCTCCAGCGGCGCCCCGGCCCGCCGGAGGCGACCACCTCCGCCTTCCCGGCAGACGGGCCTGCTCGCGCACACCGCCCCACCCCGCTGCTTCCCCCCGACGACGCACAGGAGCCGCACATGCCACCCTCTCGCTCGTTACGTCTCTCCGCCGCCCTGCTGACGGGCACCCTCCTCCTCGGCGGTCTCGCGACCGCACCGGCCGCCGTCGGCGCCCCCGCCGCCACGGCGGCGACCACGGCCGTACGCGTCAACCAGGTCGGCTACCTGCCCGACGGGCCCAAGCGCGCCACCGTCGTCACCACGGCGACGCAGGCGCTCTCCTGGCAGCTGCGGAACGCGTCCGGCGCCCTGGTCGCCTCCGGATCGACCGTCCCGCGCGGCGCGGACACCCCCTCCGGGCAGTCCGTCCAGGTGGCCGACTTCTCCTCGTACCGGAGCACGGGTTCGGGGTACGTCCTGTCCGTGGACGGCGACAGCAGCGTCCCCTTCGACATCCGCGCCGACCTCTACGACACCTTGCGTTCCGACTCGATGGCGTTCTTCCACCACCAGCGCAGCGGCATCGCGATCGACGCCGCCCTGGTGGGTTCCGCCTACGCACGCCCGGCCGGACACCTCGGCGTCGCGCCCAACCAGGGCGACACGTCCGTCCCGTGCCAGGCCACCGTGTGCGATTACAGACAGGACGTCAGGGGCGGCTGGTACGACGCGGGCGACCACGGCAAGTACGTGGTCAACGGCGGCATCTCCACCTGGCTGCTCGTCAGCTCCTTCGAGCGGGCCAAGCGGGCCGGCAGGGACGCCGCGCTGGGCGACTCGACCCTGCGCGTCCCCGAACGCGGCAACGGAATGCCCGACGTGCTCGACGAGGCGCGGTGGGAACTCGACTTCCTGATGCGCATGCAGGTGCCCGAAGGAAGGCCGTACGCGGGCATGGCCTTCCACAAGGTCCACGACGCGGCCTGGACCGGCATGCCGCTGCGTCCCGACCAGGACGCACAGCCCCGCGAGCTGCACCGGCCGTCCACGGCGGCGACCCTCAACCTCGCGGCGGCCGCCGCGCAGTGCGCCCGGGTCTTCCGCCCGTACGACTCCGCGTACGCCGACCGGTGCCTGTCGGCCGCCCGCCGGGCCTGGACCGCGGCCCAGGCCAACCCCGCCCTGTACGCGCCGGCCTCGGACAGCACGGGCGGCGGCGCCTACGAGGACACGCGGGTCACCGACGAGTTCTACTGGGCGGCCGCCGAGCTGTACGCGACGACCGGCGAGAGCGCCTACCGGGACGCGGTCACCTCCTCGTCCTGGCACACCTCCGCCGACGCCTTCAGCCCGTACGGCTTCGGCTGGGCGGACACGGCCGCGCTCGGCCGGCTCGTCCTGGCCACCGTCCCCAACGGCCTGCCCGCGTCCGACCTGACCCGGATCAGGGCCTCGGTGACGGCAGCCGCCGACGGCTATCTGTCCAGGATGGCCGCCCAGGGCTACGCCGTGCCCGTCCCGGCGGACGGATACTTCTGGGGCTCGAACGGCGAGGTCGCCGACGACGCGATCGTCATGGCCGTCGCCGGCGAGCTGACGGGCGACGGGCGCTACCGCGCCGGCGCGCTGGAGACCATGGACTACCTGCTCGGCCGCAACGCCCTCGGCGTGTCGTACGTGACCGGCCACGGCGAGACGTCCTCTCAGAACCAGCACCACCGCTTCTGGGCCCACCAGTTGGACGCCACCCTGCCGCACCCTCCGGCCGGGGCGCTCGCGGGCGGTCCCGACAGCGCGCTCCAGGACCCCGTCGCGCAGGAGAAACTGACCGGCTGCGCGCCCGCCGCCTGCTACATCGACGACATCGGCTCGTACTCGACCAACGAGGTGGCGGTCAACTGGAACGCCCCGCTGGCCTGGCTCGCCGCCTACGCCGCCGAGCGAACCTCCACCGGCGGCGAACCGCCCACCGCCGCCTGCGCGGTGACGTACACGGTGAACAACGTCTGGAACACCGGCTTCACCGCGACCGTCACCGTCAAGAACACCGGCCCGACGGCCGTGGACGGCTGGCAGCTGGCCTGGGCCTACCCGGGCGGCCAGCGCGTCACGAGCGCCTGGAACGCCACCGTCACCCAGAACGGCACCGCCGTCACCGCCCGCGACGCCGACTGGAACCGGGCGATCGCCCCCGGTGCGACCGCGAACTTCGGAGTACAGGGAACCCACACGGGCTCGAATCCCTCCCCCACGGCCTTCACGCTCAACGGGAGCGCCTGCGCCTGATCCGCGTCCGGCCGGGGCCGGGCGGAAGCGTCCGCCCGGTCCCGGCCGGCGCCGCACCCAGCCGGAACCCCACCACCAGGAGCCCCCCATGCGCCGACTCCTCACCTGCCTGACGGCGGCGGCAGCCGCACTCGCCGGACTCACCGCGACGGCGCCACCGGCGACGGCCGCCGACTCGGGCACGTTCAGCCTGCTCACCTACAACGTCGCCGGGCTGCCCGACAGCATCTCCAGCGCGCCGACGCCCCGCGAGCCCGCCACGACCGAGATCGGCCGACGGATCGAGCCGTACGACATCGTCCACGTCCAGGAGGACTTCAACTACCACGCCCGCCTCTACGCCGCCGACACCGCCCACCCGTACCGCACCCCCACCAGCGGCGGGGCGGGCATCGGCAGCGGCCTCAACACACTGTCGAAGACCCCCTACGACGCGGACGACTTCGAGCGGGTCCGCTGGAACTCCTGCCAGTACGACTCGGGCGACTGCCTGACCCCCAAGGGCTTCACCTTCGCCCGGCAGCGCCTCGCCGAGGGCGTGTACGTCGACTTCTACGACCTCCACACCAACGCGGGCACGAACGCCGGCGACCTGGCGGCACGCGCCGACAACCTGAACCAGCTCACCGCCTTCATCACGACCCACTCGGCGGGCAACGCGGTCGTCGTCATGGGCGACACCAACACCCGCTACACCCGCGCCGGCGACACCATCGCCGAGTTCGCCGCCGCCAACGGCCTGACCGACGCCTGGGTCGAGCTCATCCGCGGCGGCACCCCGCCCGCCAAGGGCAGCGAGGCCCTCGTCTGCGACCAGTCCCGGCCGACCGTGCCCAACACCTGCGAGGTCGTCGACAAGGTCCTGTACCGCGGCAGCGGACTCGTCTCCCTGAACGCCACCTCCTACGAAAACGAGCACGCCGCGTTCCTCACCGGCGACGGACTCATGCTCTCCGACCACGACCCGGTCACGGTGGGATTCTCCTGGTCGCGCAACCCGGACTTCCGGCTGAGCGAGCAGTTCGGCGGACCCCACGGCGATCACTTCAACGACATCGACCGCGTCCCCGCCGGCGCCCGCGCCACCACCATCACCCTGAGCGCCGGCTCCCGGATCGACCGGCTGGCCATCACCCTGGACAACGGCACGACGCTCACCCACGGCGGCACCGGAGGCACCGCGGCCTCCCTCACGCTCGGCAGCGGGGAGTACGTCACGACCGCGCGCCTGTGCCGGGCCCAGAAGGACGGCCGCACCCGGATCTTCCACGCCAGGTTCAGCACGAACCTCGGCCACACCCTCGCCGGCGGCACACCGACCTCCGACTGCGTCACCCACACCGCCCCTCCCGGCTGGCAGATCACCGGCTTCCACGGCCGCTCGGGCGACGAGATCGACAAGATCGGCTTCGTCCAGACCCTCCGCTGACACAACCGACCGTCACCCGCCCCCGAGGCGCCGCTCTGGTCGGCGCCGTGACCGGATCACTTCGAGTCGGCGCTGGGAACGGCCAGCGGATCTCGCGGCGCCTCCTTCTTCCCGGCCTCCAGCTCCCCGCCGAGCTCTGTGAGCCTGTTGCGGCCCATCGCCTTTCGGACCTCTGGGAACCAGTCCTGCTCCTCTTCCTCGACGTGGTGGCGGACTTGTTCCATCAGCACGGTCATCTTCGCTTTGAAGCGTTCGTCGCCCGGGTCCATGCCCTTGATTTCCGACAGCATCCACACCACCGCGTGGTGTTCCTCGATGCTTTCCAGGATGTGGTCCGTCGTGTCCGGCGCGGCTTCCCGGGCAGCGGGGTAGAAGAACTTCTCCTCGATCCAGGCGTGGACGGTGAGCTCTTCGATCACCTCGTCGGCGATGCGGCGACGTTCGGCCGTGTCGTCGTCGGAGGTCTTCTCGAACCGCTTGAACAGTTTCTCGACGGTCTTGTGGTCCTCGCGCAGCAGCACGATCGCGTCCATGCGGGCGTCTCCTCGTCAGGTGTCGACACGGCTGTCGGCGCCGTCAGGCCCGTCAGCGTGGTCATCGTCGAACCAGCAGTCGCCGGCCGCGGGACAGCGGAAGGAACGGCCCGTGTGAGCGGGAAGGACGAAAGCGGCCTGTGTGCGGTCCTTGAGCTGTTCGCGTTCGAGCACCGGCTGACTCCTGATGGGCGGCAGGGCTTACGCACCGTCGCACGGCTCTTCTCTCCGCGGCTGCGCACACGCCGTCGGCAGCGGGACCGGTCACTCGCCCGGCGGCCGATCGCGGGGGCGGCGCCCGTGCCCAAGGTCTCTGTGGCTCCCCGTGGCATGGTTGTCCGCCTGGTTCGACAGCCGCCGAACGTACGGCCGGGCGCGCGCCTCGGACGATCCGCCGCCGCTGGACTCCTTCGCCGGCATCGGCTCGACCAGGTCGGATCACGATCAGCGCCGTCCGGCCCGTGTCGCCACCTGGGCCGGGGCCACGGGCATGACCGCCCGCCAGTCCGGGCATCCGCCGTCCCTCACCAAGTCGACCATCGGCGCACATCAGCGCCACACACGTGAATGGGGATGTCTGGTCATGGAAGCCCAGGCGACGACCGGGCCGGGCAAGAGCCGCGTCGCCGCCGACGAAGGCGTCCGGACGTGTCGTCCCGCCACCGTGCGCCAGACGCGGTCCGACGGCGCAGACAGCGAGGAACCGCCCGCCTCACCGGAAGAGAACATCATCCGAGGCGAGGACCGGGCGCCGGCATCAGTTCCGCCCGGGCGTCCCCATGGCTCCCGCGCTCCCACCCGTCCGGTGAGATCCGGGGCGCTTCCGTGCCCGCCGGGCACGTCCACGTGCACGCCGCGGACGGCCCCGACGGGCGGTGCTGCGGCCGGACCCGCGTCCCGACGGCGCTCCGGACACCTCGCAACGCCGGCGGCCCCCGTGATGCCGGCCCCGGATCCGCGGACCGGTAACCGCCTCCGCCGCCACGACGCGCCCCATGATCGGCAGCCACCGCCGTGAAGGACGGGTACGGCGTCACCGCCGGGGTAGCCGGACCCCATGAGCACCACCACCGAAACCACACCGCTGCGCGCCGTGGCCCTGGTCTGCACGCTCTCGCCGTCGCCGAAGCCGTCCAGCTCTCAGTTGCTGGCCGAGCAGACCATGGCCGCCCTCGCCGAGCACGGCGTCACCGGAAAGGTGATCCGGATCGCCGACCACGACGTCAAACCGGGCGTCCAGGTCGACATGGGCGACGGCGACGCCTGGCCGGGGATCCGCGACACCGTCCTGGGCTGCGACATCCTGGTCCTGTCCACGCCCATCTGGCTCGGCCACCCCTCCAGCCTCGCCCAGCGCGTCCTGGAGCGTCTCGACGCCGAACTCGGCGAGAGCGACGACCAAGGCCGCATGCTCACCTACGGCAAGGCCGCCGCGGTCTGCGTCGTCGGCAACGAGGACGGCGCCCACCACGTCGGCGCCGAACTCTTCCAGGGCCTGAACGACGTCGGCTTCTCCCTCGCCCCGAACGCCGTCACCTACTGGGTCGGCGAAGCCATGCAGGCCACCGACTACCAGGACCTCGACGAGACCCCCGAGAAGACCGCCGAGACGACCAGAACCCTGGCCGCGAACACCGCGCACCTCGCACGCCGGCTCAAGGCGGCCCCCTACCCGCCCTCTTCCTGAC
>NZ_MWIG01000050.1:0-10488 GCF_002156145.1 Streptomyces sp. NRRL B-24572
GCTCCGGGTGTTCGCCCGGCGGCGGCGCACTCGTCCGGTGGCGCCGCCGCCGGGCGAACACCCGGAGCTGACCGCCGCCGGGCGAACTACCCGGAGTCGACCGCCGCCGGGCGAACACCCGGAGCCGACCGGTACGGCTCATCCGTGGAGCAGGAGAGGGGTCCTTCCCGTACGCGGGGAGGACCTGCTCTAACGTTGCCCCATGCCCACGATGCCGTCACGAGTCGAACTGCACCCGCTCACCCTCTCCGACCAGGAGGAGTTCTGCACGCTCGTGCGGGCCAGCTCCGCACTGCACCGGCCGTGGATGCAACTGCCCACGACCGCGGACGAGTTCCGGGCCTGGATGCGCCGCTTCGACGACGGCACCAACCTGGGTTTCCTGATCCGCGTCCGGGAGACCGGCGAGGCCGCCGGCACGGTCAACATCAACTCGATCATCCGGGGCCGCTACCAGGGCGCCTCCGTCGGCTATGCGGCCTTCGCCCCGTCCGCAGGGCACGGGTACATGACCGAAGGGCTCGCCGCCATCCTGCAGTACGCCTTCACCGAACTGCGGCTCCACCGACTGGAGGCCAGCATCCAGCCGGGGAACAAGGCATCCCTGGCCCTGGTCCAACGCCTCGGCTTCCGCTACGAAGGGGTCTCGCCCGCCTACCTCTACATCGACGGCGACTGGCGGGACCACGAACGCTGGGCCGCCACCGCACCACACCCCTGGACCCCCGACCCGTCCCTCCCCGAGGTCTGAGCCGCACGGCGCCGCTTGTGCCCCGCGCTACTGCCGCGAGGCGGCCAGCTGGGCCTCCGCTCTGACCAGGAGCGTGTCCAGGACGACGGGATAGGCGCTGTCGTTCATCCGGTCCGCGAGCAGGTGCGCGGTCGCGGCGATGTGGGGATGGGTCTCGGCCGGCAGCCGGGCGTAGGTGGTGGTCCACATGTCCTCGTCCGCCTCCCTGATCTCGTCCTTGACTGCCAGAGCGCCCGCGTCCAGGGCGGCGAAGGCCAGGGCCAGGTCGATGAAGGCGTGGTACACGCCGACGGCGGCCGCGTCGCCGAAGCCCGCGCCGCGCAGGATGCCGAGGATCGTCTCGTCCACCTCGATCTCCCGGGGCCGGCCGGTGACGCGGCTGGCGGTCAGCAGGGCGGCCTGGGGATGGGCGAGGTAGGAGGCGTGGATCGCCAGGCCCAGCGCCCGCAGGTCGGCACGCCACTCCCCGGTGGCGGTCCAGCTGTCCAGGGCCCGCCCCATCAGCTCCTCGCCGATGGCCCGGGTCAGGCCGTCCAGACCGGCGAAGTACCGGTACACGGTGCTCGGGTCGGCGCCGAGAGCGGCGCCGAGCCGGCGTGCGGTCAGTCCGGCGCTCCCGTGCTCGCGCAGCATCCGCAGCGCCGTCCGCACGATCAGCTTCTCCGACAGCACGGTGCCCTGCCGGGTCGGCCGCCGTCTGCGCCGTTCCGCCTCCGGAACCACCTTCTTCGGCATCGCGCCACCACCCCGCCGCTCCTCGTGCCCCTTATGCCAACGTCGTAGACCTTAACCGCAGGGGTCGTGTTCCATCGAGGCGTCCCCGGGCGATCGCCCGGACCGGCTCGACGAAATGGTGTGTGACATGCGTGTACTTCTCGTGGGTGCGGGCGGCGTCGGAACCGCCGTCACCCGTATCGCGGCCCGCCGTGACTTCCTGACCCACATGGTCGTCGCCGACTACGACCCGGCCCGCGCGGAGGCCGCCGTCGCCGCGCTCGGCGAGCAGGAGGACCGGTTCAGCGCCCACCGCCTGGACGCCTCCGACGAGGCCGCGGTCCGCCGTCTCCTCACCGAGGAGAACTGCGACGTGCTCCTCAACGCGACCGACCCCAGGTTCGTGATGCCCCTGTTCCACGCGGCGCTCGCCGCCGGCGCGCACTACGTCGACATGGCGATGTCACTGTCCGTGCCCCACCCGACCGCCCCCTACGAGCAGTGCGGGGTCAAGCTCGGCGACGAGCAGTTCGCCCTGGCCGAGGCCTGGGAGAAGGCCGACCGCCTCGCCCTGGTCGGCATGGGCGTCGAGCCGGGCCTGTCGGACGTGTTCGCCCGGTACGCGGCCGACGAACTCTTCGACGAGATCGAGGAGCTCGGTGTCCGCGACGGCGCGAACCTCACCGTCGAGGGATACGACTTCGCGCCCTCCTTCAGCATCTGGACCACCATCGAGGAGTGCCTCAACCCGCCCGTCGTCTACGAGAAGGACCGCGGCTGGTTCACCACGGCGCCCTTCAGCGAGCCGGAGGTCTTCGACTTCCCCGAGGGCATCGGCCCGGTGGAGTGCGTGAACGTCGAGCACGAGGAGGTCCTCCTCATGCCCCGCTGGGTGGACGCGCGCCGGGTGACGTTCAAGTACGGCCTCGGCGACGACTTCATCGCCAAGCTGAAGGTCCTCCGCGACCTGGGGCTCGACTCCACGGCGAAGGTCACCGTCCCCGGCGCGGACGGGCCCCTGCAGGTCTCCCCGCGCGACGTGGTCGCCGCCTGCCTGCCCGACCCGGCCACGCTGGGCGACCGCATGAAGGGCAAGACCTGCGCGGGCACCTGGGTCAAGGGGACCAAGGACGGCGCAGCGCGCGAGGTGTACCTGTACCACGTCGTCGACAACGAGTGGACGATGCGCGAGTACGGTTCCCAGGCCGTGGTCTGGCAGACCGCCCTCAACCCGGTGATCGCCCTGGAGCTGATCGCCGACGGCACGTGGAAGGCGAGCGGCGTCCTCGGCCCCGAGGCCCTGCCGCCCCGCCCGTTCCTGGACCTGCTGGGCGCGTACGGCTCCCCCTGGGGGCTGCGCGAGGAGCACCGGCACTGACGCGGGGCGGGGACCGCACCGGATCGGGTGGAGCCGACACGGCCACTGATCCGGCCGAACTCCCCTCGGACCGAGGCCCGTCGGGGCCTGCCCTGCGACGATGACCGGCGACCATCCCTGCTGCGGAGCAGAGCACAGTGTGACCACGACACACCTGAGTTCGGCCGTCATGACCCACCCCGTACGGCTCGCTCAGGCGAAGGAGCTGGTCGCCCGGCTGGGGGTCGACCACCTGGTCGTCGACCCCGATCCGGACGGCCCGCCCTCCGCCCTCCGCACCGCCCTGGTCGCGTGGGCGGCCGCGGATCCGGGGGCCGGCCACCACCTCGTCGTCCAGGACGACGTCGACGCGCCCGCCGAGTTCCTGGAGACCGTCGCCCGGGCCGCCGCCCGGTTCCCCGACGAGGCGCTCGTCTACTACACCAACCGGCACGCCCGCAACGGCGCCGCCGCCCTCGCCGGCGCCTCCGGGTCCGGGCCGTCCCCGACGAGTTCCCCCCTTCCCCGGCCGTCTGCCTGCCGACCGCGACGAACGCCACGACGACGAACTGTTCTCCGTCTTCTTCCGCGGCCGCGGGCGGATGAGCCTGCTCGCCGTACCGAACACCGTCGAGCACATCGGCGCCGGCAGCATCAACGGCCACGCCGCCCAGGGCATCCGCCTCGCCGTGTGCCCCACCTCGGCCACTGACGCCGCGCCCCTGCTCACCCGGGGCCGCGTCCTGGAGGAGCCGGGCTGGATCCCGTACATGCGCTACGGGGAGGGCTGCATCCGCCTGGTCGGCCAGCAGCACGGTCCCGACGGCGGACGGGGCCACCACCGCCGGCGCGAGGCGCTCCCGGCGACGGGCCTCACGGAGGAGGCGGTCCGCGCAGCCAGGGACGCGCACCTGCCGGAGGGGCCCGCGGCGGAGGTGGCCCGCACCTTCGGCGGGCCCTTCGCCGAGGAACTGTGGATCCACTGCCTGCTGCTCGGACGGCGGGCCGCCCACGCGGCCCACCGCCTCGGGCCGGCCCCGGACGGCGCCCCCGCCGAAGTGCCCGACCGGATGCGGCACTCCGCCCTCGCCACCGAGGGTCCCGCCGGACTCCCGCCCGAGCGCCGCCCCGAGGCGGGCCCGGACGAGGCCCGCGCGATGACGGCCCTGGCCCGGAGCGGCGACCGGGGCGTGAACCGTCTCGTGCGAGCCCCGGCCCCGGCCCGTCACTTCAGGAACGCCGGCGCCAGTGCCGCCGTCAGCAGGCGCTTCGGCGCGCCCGAACCGTCGGCCGGGACGCTGTAGAGGTCGGCGCCGTAGTCGCCCGGCAGGGAGTAGGAGACCGTGCGGCCGTCGAGCCAGACGGCCTGGTCGTCGACGCTGCGGGGCTCGGCGAGCGCGGTCTCCCGCAGGGTGGCCAGGTTCAGGGCGTACTCGTGCCAGGGCGCGTCGACGGGGGCGCCCGCGACGCGCTTCTTGTAGACGATCCGGGTCTCGTCGGGGGAGAGGGACGGACACTCGACGTTCCGGTGGAGGGTGGTGACCGTGCGGGCCGTCAGGTCGCCGCGCACCAGGTAGGTCTGGCCGGCGGTCGCCATGGTGGCGTAGAAGTGCCGGTCGTCGCGGGAGAAGGTGACGCCCCAGAAGTTGGTGTCGGCGGCGTGGTACTCCTTGCCGTCCTTCACCACCCGGAACTCCTCCAGGGACGTGGTGAGCCGGTCCGTCGAGGTGTCCAGGACGGCGGTACGGGTGGAGAAGCTCGCGCTGGCGTACGAGTCGCCGCCGACGAACACCGTCCACGCCACCAGTCGGCCCGACGGCGAGACCCGGGCGCGGGTCGGGATGCCGGGCAGCGGGTAGTGGGCCTGCTCCTTGAGCGCCGAGTCCAGGACGACCGCCCGGTAGGTGTCGTCCACGGCGCCGCGCACGGCCTGCAGACAGATCCCGGTGCCACCGGCCGCGTGGAAGCGCAGGCACTTCACCCCGGAAGCGGTCCGTGGACCGGCGGGCGTGCCGGCCGGCACGGTGACCAGCTCGTCGCGGTGCGGACCCCAGGCCATGTTGCGGAAGACGATCCGACGGTCGGCGCCGGCCGCGAGCGAGACCCGCCCGGATCCGATCACCGGGCCGCCCGCCTGCGGGCGGTCCTTCTCGGCGGCCCGGTCGGCCGCGTGCAGCAGCGACGCGGCGGCCACACCGCCGAGCACGGCGAGCGCGGCGAGCAGGACGAGCAGTTTGTCGCGCATGGTCATACGGGCGTTTCCTCCGGAACGGCGGGGGTGGGCGAGGCGGTGTCCCGGTCCGCGGGCTGCAGGGCGAACGCCGCCGCCGCGCACACCGCGAGCACGGCCGTCGCCGCGCCGACCGCCCAGCGGTCACCCCACGCGGTCCAGGCCGCGCCGAACGCGATCGAGCAGCCGAACCGGGCGAGCGCCTGCCCGGTCTGGATCAACGCGAGCCCGGACGACCGGAGTTCGGCCGGTACGGAGCCGGCCGCCGCGGCCATCAGTACGCCGTCGGTCGCCGCGTAGAAACCGCCGTGCAGCGCCAGGACCAGATAGGGGAGCGCGGGGCTCTGCCAGCCGCTGAGCAGCGCCCCGTACACGAGCAGCAGGGCGGCGTGGCCGCCGAGGAACACCCGCCGGCGGCCGACCCGGTCGGCGAGCCGGCCCAGCGGCACGGCGAGCAGCAGGAAGGCGGCGGCGGTGCCGATCGGCAGCAGCGCGAACCAGCGGTCGGTGACGCCGAGGCGCCGCTGCAGCAGCAGGTAGACGAAGGAGTCGCTGACCGTCGCGAGCCCCAACAGGAAGGCGCACAGGGCGAGTCGGCGCACGTCGGGCACCCGCAGCAGGGCGAGCGCGGCCTTGAGCGAAGCGCGCGGCGCGCCTTCCGCCGGCACGGCCGGGGGCTGGGGACGCGAGGGTACGAACAGCAGCAGGACGAGCACGCCGACCGCGGCCACGCAGAAGCTGACCGTGAACACGGCGTCGTAGCCGTCCGCCACCTGGCGGAGGATCAGAAAGGCGACGAGCGGGCCGATCAGGGCGCCCGCCGTGTCCATCGCCCGGTGCACGCCGAAGGCCCGGCCGCGCGACTCCTCCGGCGACGCGAGCGAGATCAGCGCGTCGCGCGGCGCGGTCCGCAGGCCCTTGCCGGTGCGGTCGGCGGCGAGCACGGCGCCGATCAGCGGCAGTGAACCCGCCACCAGGAGCAGGGGCTTGCACAGTGCGGAGAGGCCGTAGCCGAGGGCCGCCACCGTCTTGTGTCGGCCGCCGCGGTCGGCGAGATGGCCGCCGACGAGCCGGACGAGCGCGCTGAAGCCGTTGTACACGCCGTCGAGCAGGCCGAAGCCGAGCGGCGAGAGGCCGAGCCCGGCGACCAGGTAGAGCGGCAGCACGGCCGTGACCATCTCCGAGGACACGTCCGTGACGAGGCTGACCGTGCCGAGCGCGAGCACGGTCGGGGCGACGGCGGCGCGCCGCCCGGGACCGAGGTCCCGGGCGGCGGCCGTCGCGGCCGTCGCGGGGGTGCTGCGACTGTCCGCTACGTACACGTCAGGGCGTCCAGATGCCGGTGATCGGGGCGGCGTTGGCGGCCTGGCCGGCGTGCGTGGTGCCGTACATGTCCTCGATCGTGCGCAGCAGGTTGTAGTGGTTGTACGTGGTCGCGGACGTGGAGCCCGGGACCACCTGCTGGCCGTAGAGGACGGTCGCGATCTTGTTGCCGGCGAGGCGGTTGTCCTCGTCGAAGGTCACGACGAGCAGGCTGTTGTGGGTCTTCGCCCAGGTCGCGTAGGCGCCCAGGTTGTTCTTCAGCCAGGTGTCACCGGTGGAGACCGAGCAGTCGTGCATGTCGCTGCACAGGTTCGGAACCACGAAGGACACCTGCGGCAGCGTGGTGTAGTCGGTCGGGAACTGCGTCATGGTGTACGCCGACGAGGTCGGGACGTTCGAGAAGCCGAACCACGGGTTGTGCTTGCGCGCGTATTTGCCGCTGCTGCACGTGGTCGAACCCTGGCTGGGCAGCGTCTCGTTGTAGCTCTTCCAGGTCTTGCCCGCGGCGATCAGCTCGGAGGCCAGGTTCGGCGCGGACGAGAAGCCCGGCGTGTAGCAGGAGTCGTCCGTGATGCCCTGGGTGGAACCCGAGAACATCGCGAAGTAGTTCGGCTGGCTGGGGTGGGTCTCGCCGTACGACTGGGTGAGGTTGGCGCCGCCGGCCTTCAGGGAGTTGATGTACGGGGCGCTGGAGCTGCCGATGATCTGGCTGTAGGCGTGGTTCTCGAAGACCACGACGACCACGTGGTCGGGGGTGGGGACGGTCGCCGCGGCCTGGGCCTGCGACGTGCCGCCGACGCCGGCCCACAGGCCGATCGACGCGGCCGCGAGGCCGAGGGTGGACAGAAGGGCGGTGCGGCGTTTTCTGGGCGCGCCGGGCACGACTACCTCCGGTTGAGGGTGATGGCTACGGGAGCGGTGCAACCGGCAGGCTAGGAGTGGTCATGTCAACTTTGAAGGTGTTCCCCGTGAAGACCCGGGAAACGTCTCGTGCTTCCGTTCCCGGAGTGCCCGAGGTGTCGATTTCGTGGGGGATCGTCGCCGCCGAGTTCCACCGCCGACTTTCCGAAGCGGTGCGAACCGCCGATCACGGACAATTCTAGTCGCGGGCGGAAGGGCGGGCACCCGGCCGAGAGGGCCGACGGCACCGGTGACGGGACGGGGGCGGTCGTCGCCCCGCGCACCTTGTGGGTGCTTCGCGAGCGACGACAGAGGCGTCGGGTCGACGCCGCGCCGGTCTCCGCGGGTTCCGGAGACCGCTACCTCTGCTGCGTTTCGTCCTTGACCTGCTGGGCGATCTGCTCCAGTACGGCCTTGGGGTCGGCGGAGGGCGCGACGGCCTTGCCGATGTTGCGCTTGATGGTGTTGCTCGCCTGGAGCCAGGACGGTTCGTCGACCGGGTAGAGCTGGGCACTGCGCAGTGCGGTCAGGAACTGCTCGGCGCTGTGGTCCGCCGCGGCGTACTGGGACGCCTCGGTGGCGGACACCGTCGACGGCAACAGGTGGTAGCGCTCCGCGAAGTCGCTCAGGTTCTTGTCCTCGTAGACGAAGTCCAGGAACGACCTCACCAGTTCGTGGTTGCCGTCGTGCCTGAAGGCCATCATCCAGTCGGCGACGCCCGCCGCCGGCGGCGTCCGCTCGTCACCCATCGTGTCCGACACCGGCATCCGCAGCGTGCCGACCTTCATGCCCTTCGCCCTCGCCTCGTGCAGGAGCGAGGGGTAGCCGTTGACCATGCCGACGTCGCCGCGCAGGAAGGCGGCGAAGGCGTCCTGCCGGTTGAGCTGGGCCGGCGGGATCGGGCCGGTGAGGGCCGGCGTGACCAGGTTGTCCTTGATCCAGTTGAACGTCTCGGCGTTCTGTTCGGACGCGATGTTGTAGCCGCCGCTTTCGTCGGTGTACCCGCCGCCGTTGCTCAGTTCCCAGATCAGGGCTTCGGCGTGTGCCTCCTCGGGGCCGAGCGGCAGGGCGTACGGGTAGAGCACGCCGTCCTTCTTCAGCGCCTTGGCCGCCGCCTTCAGGTCCGACCAGGTCTTCGGCGGCTTCGCTCCGGCCTCGTCGAACAGCTCCTCGTTGTAGAAGAGCAGTCGGCTGCTGGCCACGAAGGGCAGGCCGTACAGGTTGCCGTTGATCGTGCCCGCCGCCGCGAGCGGCCGCAGGAAGTTCGCCTCCGCCCTGACGGACAGCACCTCGCTGGCGGAGTAGAGGCGGCCCTGCGCGGCGAAGTCGGAGTACGCGCCCATCAGGGCCACGTCAGGGGCGTCGTCCCCCTCGACCATGCGGGTGACCTCGCGGTCGATGTCGGCCCACGGGTAGAGCGTGACCTCGACCTTCTTGCCGGGATGGGCGGCGGTGAAGGCGGCGGTCAGTTTGTCCCAGTACGCCTTGGAGCTGGTCGCCGGGCCGGTGCCGTACTCGGGGGCCACCAGACGCAGGGTCGTCGCATCGCTCTCGGACGAGCCGCAGGCGGTGACGAGGGAGCCCAGCAGTCCGAATGCGGCCACGGAGACGGTCATGCCGAAAGGTCTTGGTCGCATGGGTTTTTCCTCTTGCTTTTTTGGACAGTGCGTCGGGAATCATCTCCTGGTCAGAGGGCGTATTTCGCCTCCTACCGAACGGTTGTGGCATAGCTCCAACAGGGAAGATTCCGCTTGGTGTCTTCCGATGTACCGGCGCTCATTTCATCGCGCGTAGAACTCTCCACGGTGTCCAAGGCGACTCCGACGAGGCACATTGACGACCCGCCCGAACAGACGCTGTTCAGGCCGAACCCTCGTGGTCGCCGTCCGACCGGCGTGGAGAGGGCGGCTCGCGTACGCCTGCCGACGGAGCGGCTCGAACGGAAGGCTGCCGCGGCGAGGGCCGCACGGCGGGCGAAGCGGAAGAACAGGGGTGCGGCAGCCGGAGGCTCTGCTCCGGGGCACGGCGGGAACGCGGACGATCGAGGAGGCCGTGAAGCGGTCTCAACGCCCGGTCGCGCCGAGGAACACCACCGCGCCGGTGATGACGAGAACGGCGGAGAGGAAGGTGTGGCGCCGAGCCTTGCGCAGCTTCTCCCGCACGATCCACGCGTGAGCCGTCGCCAGCAGCCACCGCAGGTACGGGTCCGTCCGCGCGATGTTGCGGTGGGCCGTGGCAAGCCCGCGCTCCAGGGCCGCCCGTTCCTCCGCTCCGGCGGTCGGTATCCGCCGGGAGATCTCCATGGCGATCCGGCGGTGCCGCAGCAGGCCCTCGACATCCGTGGCCACGGAGCCGAAGTAGTAGCCGGGCGCGGCGTCGAGCTGCTCGCGCAGCCCCTGCAGGGCCGGCGAGGCGAGGACCGCGGGGGTGGTCAGAGGCGGTACGAGGACCTCACTGGTCTGCCACATCGCCCAGGCGATGCCGAGAAGGGCCACGAGCAGGCCGCCTCCGGCCCAGAGCGCGTGCGCCCAGTCCTCGATCCGTCCCACGGCGAGCAACGGGCCCCCGCCGAGCAGCAGCGCGCCGACGGCGCCGGTGGACGCGAGGGTCCACCGCGCGGCCTCCCGGCTGTCGGCGACGGAGTCCAGCGGCGAGGGCAGGGCGTCGAGGACCGCCGCGCCGGAGTCCCCGGCCGTCGACGGAGCGCTCACGGCGACTCTCTGCGGAACACGACGCCCAGCGGACCGGGATCGCCGTCCGGCAGGTCCACGTACGGCACCCAGACCTCCCCGTCGAAGTACTCGAGCAGGCCGGCCTCGTTGACCCGCACCGCGTTCGGCTGCGGGGGCTCTTCCGGGGCGTCCGACATGAACTCAGTATGGCAGGAGGCACAGTTGGCGTGATTGCCTCGGAGGCGTACACCCGACATCCTGGCCGCGCAGGACCGCGTACGGGTGATACGAGTGATACGGGTGATCAGGACCGGGCGCAGGCGCGAACGCGACGGGGGCTCACGTGATCAAGCTGTCGATCGGCGCCACGAACGTGACGTGCGACATCGGGGGCGTCAGAACCTCACACGTACCGAAGGCACCGAGCCGGCGCACGGCCGATCTGCTGTGGCGGCTCCGCAGGGAGCCGTCGGACGAGCTGTTGCGGGAGACGGGCACCGCGCTCGCCGACCGCTTCCTGGACGGCCCCGCCGGCCGGGCC
>NZ_MWIG01000500.1:0-13756 GCF_002156145.1 Streptomyces sp. NRRL B-24572
CCCGGTGGCCACCGGGCTGCCCCAGGCGCTGGTGGTGTCGGAGACGTACACCTCGTACTGGCCGATCCGACCGTTAACGCCCCCGTCCTGCCGGGGCAGATAGCCGAGACCGTCGACCCGGTAGCGGGCACCGAGGTCGATCTGGATCTCGTGGGGGAGGGAGGCCACACCGTCGCTCCACTTGGTGTGCCACATCGTCGCGCTGTTCCCGTCGATGGCGTTGGCCGCCGCGTACTGACTTCCGGCCTGCACGCTGTCCGCGTAGGTCACGGACCAGGCGGCCCGAGGGATCGGCGCGGAGTCGGAGGGAATCGGCCCGGCGGGCGCGACCGTGATGCCCGCCGCCTTCACGGTGAACGCCCCGGATCGACTCCCGGCCTTGATCCAGAGCACCCCCGACCGATCGTTCCCGTCGAAGTACCAGCCGCTCTCCGCGGCGTCGTAGTCCGCCTTGTCGCCGAGCGCGGAGAGGGTCGTCGTACCGATCGTCACCGCACTGGGAGCGGTGGCGGTGTGCAGGCTGAACTCGTACCCGCGTGAGGTCGTCTTGCCGGTGTAACTGCCGTCCCTGGCCCCAACGGAGACGGTCACGTCGCCGGTGCCCGAGGCGGGTGCCGTGACGTCGACCTGCTGCCGTGCGTACGCGCCGTCCTCGTGAGCCCGTGTGACCCCGTCGTCCTCGTACAGGCTGAACGAGGAGTCGCCGCGCGGGTACACGTCGTACGTCAGGGTGGACGCCGCCTTCTCACCGCTGTAGTTCATCTGCGGCCACATCGGCACGATGGCACCGGACTTGACGAACAGCGGCAGTGTCTTCAGCGGTGCCGCGTATCCGTTGAGCCAGCCGGGCCCCTCGTAGACCTTCCCGGTCCAGTAGTCGGTCCAGCTGCCTTCGGGCAGATAGATGCCGTCCCTCACCTCGGTGTCGCTCACGACCGGCGCGACGAGGAACGAGTCTCCGGCCATGAACTGACCGCTCGTGAGGTTGCCACGTGCGACCGGGTCGTCCGGGTACTCCAGCACCATCGCCCGGGTCGAGGGCACGCCCGTCTCGTGCGCGGTCCTGCTCATCGTGTACAGGTACGGCATCAACCGCATCTTCAGCTGCAGGTACGTCCGGTTGATCGACAGGTACGGCTCGCTGAACCGCCAGGGCTGCTTGTCCTGGTATCCGGCGGACGGGTTGGTCGCACCCCATCCTGACATGGTCATGAACGCCGGGGTGAACGCCTTCCACTGCAGGTCCCGCGTGTACGTCTTCGGGCTGCCCCCGAAGATCCCGTCCACGTCCCCGGTGGCGTAGTTCAGGCCTGACAGCCCCGCACCCGCGATGGAGGGGACGTGCCACCGCATGGCGTCCCATGTGCCGCTGGTGTCCCCCGTCCACACGACGGCGTTGCGCTGGGTGCCGGCCCAGCCGTCGACGGTCCAGACGAATCTGCGGGCGTCGGAGTTGTCCTCGATGCCGTCCACCGCCTCCTGCACGCCGGTGAACGCCGTCTTGTACCCGCCGCCGATCCACGCCACGTCGGTCTTCACGGCACGCGAACCCGCGGTTCCCACCTCCCAGTCGATGTTCCCCAGCCCCGTCGAGGTCCAGAGGCCGGTCTTGAAGCCCTTGCCCTCAAGATCGCTGACGGTGTCCGGCAGGTCGGCATAACCACAGCCGTAGCCGTCGTTGGGCAGGAACCATCCCGACGGCATGTCCGCATTCCGTGCGGCCGTCGCATACCCGACCACGTCCGGCGTGGTCTGGTGACCCAGCCGGTCGTGGTCTCCCGTGTACGAAGGGTTGGAGGCGTTGAAGCAGTCGGCGTTGCCCAGTTCCAGGCCCCAGATCGGCGCCAGGAACGGCTTGCCGGTGACGTCGGTGTATCCGCCCAGGACGTCCTTCAGCGAGTCGCCCGCGAAGTACCAGGCGTCGAAACGAAGCTCGTTGTGCGTCAGGTCCGTCGGCGCTCCGAAGTCGTAGGAGCCCGGGGCCCAGGTGTTGCGCATGACGCCGTAGCCGTTGGTGGACATGTAGAAGGGCGCCGGGCTGGCGTTGGTCCCCTCGGTCCACTGGTTGGAGACCGCGACGGGCACCGTCTTGTCGCGCAGGGCCCAGTCCCCCAGGTGGAGTCCGGTGCCGTAGAACTGCTCGTCCGCGGCGCGGTTCAGGTGCTGGGTGGTCTGCGAGGTGGTCCAGCTGGTCGGCTCGGACTCCGACCACACCAGCGTGGAGTCGTCGGCCTTGTACAAGGCGAACTTCAGGGGCGACTTGTTGATGTGCAGGCTGATCTCCGAGGTGGAGACGCGCCAGTGGTCATCGGCGTCGGTCAGTGTGGCGCCGACCGCGCCGAAGTCGGTGTCGGTCGCGAGGTCGGTGCCGGCGGGGTCGTCAGTGAACGTGCCGGTCGGGGACAGCCAGATCCGGAAGACGTCCGCACGGGCGACGGTGACGCGGGCGGCGGCCTCGCCGGAGGTGCTGATGGTGAAGGTGTCACCGGACTGGCTGACCGCGGTGGCGTCGCCCGCCGTGGCCGCGGAGGCCGGGCTCGCCGGGCCGAACACCGCCAGAAGAGCAGCGATGAGCGAAAGACTCAGGACGGCGGAGACGCGCCCGCGGCAGCGTCTTCTCGCACTGGGATGGGTGGTGGGCAGTGCAGCACTCACTCGGTGCCTCCCCTGGAGGTCTCTGTTCCACCGCGCGGTGAACGCGCGAGTCCGTGAGGTTGGTGCTGTGCCCTGCCATGGCAGCAGACCGGAATTTTGACGTCAAGTGACTGAAATTGCCTATCTATAAGCAACTTCAAGCAGAGGAACTTGACTTACGCGCACCAAACGAACACGGCCGCGCCTGTGACGGGCGTTGATGAGGGGCTGAGCGCCCTGTCCAGCGCCCTCCTCACGCCGTGACCAGCGCCATGCCTCGCCACCGGGCCCACAACCGCCGAGCGAGCGCTCCGACAAGCACACGTGCCGCGTGATCCCGCAGTCGACAGAGGGAGGGCCGTCTCGTGTTCGACGTCGCGGTCACAGCGCACCAGGCTTGCAGCACTGTTCGCTCAGTCTTCGGGCCTGAGGACCAGACTGATGAGGGCGGTGGCAATCAGGTCGAGGCGGTCAGGGACGGAGGCGTAGAGGACGTAGCAGCCCTCGCGACGGGTGGCGGTGAGTCCAGCCTGGGTGAGCTGGTGGGAGTGGCGGGAGATCACGGAGGGGAACAGGCCGAGAAGGGTGGTGAGTTCCTTGGTGGAGCGGCTCCGGTTGGCGAGGTGGACCATGACCTGCAGGCGTGGGGCGGCGGCCAGGGCCCGGAGCGCGGTGAGGGTGCCTTCATGGCCGGCGGGGCGAGCGAGGGAGGACGGCGCGAGAGGCAGGGCCGGGTAGGTGATCCGCAGGGGCCGGGGGCGTCGCAGGTGGCGCCCACATGGGGCCAGGCGTAGCGCGCGGTTGTCCAGGACGTTGAGGAGCGTGGTGAGCGCCAGCAGGCCGAGGACGGCAGCGTTGGCGGCTCCGCTCGTCGTCGGCGGCGAAGGGTCCCCACCGACTAACTGGAAGCCCGGCCAGACCGCGGGGAGCACGACCTGGAGCGCGAGGGCGGCGGCCGCCACGACGACGATCCGCCCGATTACCATGATCCACCCCGCGTACCAGCCGAAGGCCGGGGTGCCGAGCCGGCTCGCCCACTGGTAGATCGCCCCCGATATGGGCATCCGGGCCGCGAGTTCGGCGAAGCAGGCGGCGACGAGGAACTGGCCGACGAGGACGACGGGCCAGGTCCAGAAGAAGCCCGGACCCCCGAAGGAGTAACCGAGGGAGAAGAACTGGAAGACCGTGGTCAGTACGGAGATGAAGGAGAACCCGGCGGCGAAGGAGGCGTACCGCCCCATCCGGCGCCGCAACTCCTGGGGGGTAGCCGAACGCGGCGAGCGAGCCGTCGCCCGCGGCGCCCGGGGAGGGAGGTGCCTGCCGAGCGGGATCGGTGGTGGCGGTCATGGCCGTCCCCTGTCGCCTAGGCGAGTTCCTGCGAATACCTGTCGGGCTCGCGACCGTGTCTCCGCCGTTAGCGACCGCTCTCCTGACGCCCCGTCCGGCCCGAGGGCCGTAGCGCCGGTGCTTTCGCCCCGGGAACGCGACGGTGCCACCGCTCCGAGGAGCGGTGGCACCGTCGTGTCGTCAGCGTGGGGTCACCCGACCGGAATCGCCCTGGGGAGCGCCGTGTCCACGGTGTTGCCGCTCCGGTCCTCCGCCGCGACGCGGACGCCCAGGAAGCCACCGGACCTCAGCGCCGTGTGCGGTGCGAGGAACCGGTACGCGCCGTCCTCGCCGAGGACGGGGACCCGCTGCCAGGTCACACCGTTGTCGGCGGTGACCCAGGCGCGCACCTCGCTCAGGCCGTCGACCGCGCCCGTGACGTCGGCCTTCACCAGCAGCGGAAGGCCGGCCCGCGCCTGGTTCAGGTCGTTCAGCGGGGCGTCGAGCGCCACGTTGAGCAGGTTCACCGGAGTCGCCGCGTCACCCGTGCCGCCGGCGGTGAAGGTCCACCTGGACGCCGCCTCGCCGCCCATCGGGAAGATGCCGGCGGAGGTGTACGTGCGGCTCAACTCGTACGAGGCCTTGCCGGCGTCGGCGAAGGTCCTGTCGATCGACGAGCCCCGGTCGGCGACCAGGGTCCCGTCGCGGTACAGCCGTGTCGTGGTCTGTACGCGCTGGGGGAAGTTGAAGTCGCCGTTCTGCCCGACGCGCCCCTCCGGATCGACGGTGTCGTCCATCTTCAACTGGAGGCGGGCCCCGGTGGCCTGGCCCGTGGCGAGCACGGAGAACGGGCCGGTGAACCAGGTGTACTTCGTGGCGGTACCCGGCCGGTAGGTGAACGGGGCCGGCGCGTAGTTCATCGACACCCCGTTCTGGTTGCGGTAGCTGAACCGCAGCCATGTCCGGTCCTCGGCCTGGATGTACTCCGTGCGCTCCCGGGGAACGGTCAGGTAGGACGGCGAGGACACGTTGAGGCCGTTCAGACCGGTCCCGTAGACCGTACTGCCCTCCTGGTAGCGGAGCTTCTCGTTCATGCCCCGGTACGTCATGCGGACCTTGGCGAACGTCTCGACCTCGTCGCGGGTCAGCCGGCGCTCGGGATCGTCGCCGACCTCGGTCCGGGCGTAGGCCGCGTCGTAGAGGACATTCGTATCGCCCACGGCGGTGTCGCTGTCCGCGTCGGCGAGGCGCCACCGCTCGTTGAAGGCGACCTTGCCGAGGTGGGCCTCCGTGGTGGGCGTGATCCAGAGCGCGTCGCGCGGGAAGGCACCGTAGGCGCCGCCGGCCAGCATGCTGTGCCGGATGCCGTACCTGCCGTCGTCGGTCGTACGGGTAAGGTTGCCCACCATGAATTCGGGCCTGGTGTTCTCGCCCTCCACGGAGGCGGTCCAGCGGCGGGCCTTGCGGGCGTCGAAGACGATCTCGTTCGAACCGGCCGTCAGATCGGCGCTGACGATGGCGATCTGACGCAGTCCGTCGATGGTCATCCCGATCATCGCCAGGCCCATGTAGCGTCCCTCGGGAACCCGCAGGTCGCGGGTGCCCGCGGCGCCGATCTCCGCGTTCAGCGAGGCACCGCTGTCTGCGTTGAGCAGGGAGATCTGGGCAGGTGCGGGCTTGCCGGCGCGGTCCAGGGTGGTGACCTTGACGGACTGCGCCCGGTCCAGGAGCAGCGGGACCCGCAGCGCCTGGCCGCCACCGGCGGGAAGGACCGTCAGCGCGCCGGTGTAGGTGCCGGTGGGCGTGCCCGTGGCGTCGACGGTGAGGGTGACGTCGGTGGACTCGCCGGCGCCCAGCGTGACCGTGGGGTTCGAGAGTCTCAGCAGGCCGACCGGAGGGGTCGATCCGGTCGCTGCCAAGGTGCCCGTGAGGTCCAGGGTGACCGTCGCGGCGCCCTTGTTGGTGAGCTTCACGGAACGGGTCGCGGTGCCGTCGGTCACGTCGAGGCGCCCGAAGTCGAGGGCACCGGTGTCGGCCACGACGGTCTGCTTCAGCGCGGCGGGGAGGTTCACCACACCGGTGCCGACGTCGTACAGGGACTGGCCGTTCTGCGGAGCCGTCGTGGTGCCCATCAAGGTGTGCTTGAGCTGGTCCGGGGTCCAGTCGGGGTGCTCCTGGGCCAGGACGGCCGCGGCGCCGGTGATGTGCGGGGCGGCCATCGACGTGCCGGAGAGCGCCGTGTACGCCGGGTCGGACTGCACGGTGCCGATGTTCGTGCCGGTGGCGCGGGCCGCGACGACGTTGACGCCGGGGGCGGCTATCTCGGGCTTGACCGTTCCGTTGAAGGAGGGGCCACGGCTGGAGAACGAGGCGGTGCCGCCGGCGAAGTCCACCGCGGCGACCGACAGGGCGTGCGGGGCGATCGAGGGGGCGGACACGGTGCTGATGTTCGGACCGTTGTTGCCCGCCGACACCACGAAGAGGGTGTCGGACGAGGTGGCCAGCGCTTCGAGCGACTGGGTGACCGGGTCCCTGCCGTTGGTCGGGCCGCTGCCCAGCGACATGTTGACGACCTTCGCGCCCTGCGCGACCGCCCACTCCATCCCGGCGATGACCTGTGAGTCCGATCCGGACCCGTCGTCGCCGAGTACCTTGCCGATGATCAGGTCGGCCTCCGGTGCGACGCCGGACCGCAGACCCGGCGCCCCGGCGCCGCTGCCTGCCACGGTCGCCGCGACGTGGGTTCCGTGGCCCTGCTTGTCGAGCGTGCTGCCACTGCCCGAGAAGTCCCTGCTCGCACTGATCCGGCCCACGAGGTCGGGATGGGTCTGGTCGGCCCCGGTGTCGAGCACGGCGACCTTGACGCCCTTGCCGGTACGGCCGGACCGCCAGGCGGTGTCGGCGCCGATCTGGGTGAGGTTGCGGTCCAGCGCGTCGGCGTGGACCTTTCCGTCGAGCCAGATGCTCTCGACGCCCTTCAGCGCGCCCTTGGTGTCGAGGGCGTCACCGAGCTCGGCCGCGTCGTCCTTGTCGAGGACGGCCGTGCTCGCCTTCAGCGAGCGGAAATCGCGCTGGGCGGGCAGCAGACCGTCGTCGGCCAGCGCGTCCGGCCGCGCCGCGTCGGCGCGGCGCACGATCAGCGGCAGCGTCCCGGCGCGGGAGTCGTCGTACCCGTCGCGGATCAGGCCGTCGACGTTGAACAGCTGCGGGTCCAGGACGGAGCCCACCTTGCCGATGACGTCGCTCGGGTAGAAGTACGCGTCGCCGTCGATGTCCGTACGGGCGAGGACCGTACCCGGCGCCGAACCGTCGGCGGGCTCCGCGCTGTACGACTTCCTGCCGTCCGAGGTGGTGGTGACCGTGACCCGGTCACCCGTGACGAGGGTGACCGTACGGCTCACCGAGGCGCCGGACGGGGAGACGGCAGGGGTGGCGGCCGCGTCCGGCACGGGCCCCGCGGCCGCCGACGGCAGGGCCGCGGGCGAGCACAGGGCGGCGACGGTGATCGCCGCCACGAGTCGGGCACGGGCGGGGTGTCTCATGAGGTCTCCGGGTTCTGGAGGGGGGAGGAGGTCGGCGTGCCGGGCACGGAAGACGACGGCAGCTTGATGCGGTACGCACTCCGGCCGGCCGGCCCGTCCTCCTCGAGCAGCACGGTTCCGGTGAGCCGGCACCACGCGCGGAGGGAGGGACGGACCTGGGGGTTGGCGCTGTGCAGTTCCAGCACGCTGCCCTCGGGCAGCTCGCACCGGCGCCGCTCAAGAAGGTCGAGGATGCGCGCCCATGGCTCGCCCCCCGCATCGACGACGGCGCGGACCGAGTCGTCCGAAGCTGACGACTCAGGGAACGGGGCGCCGGACGACGCTCGGGACGAGGCAGCACACATGGGACGGTTCTTCCTGGACGGGCGGGAGTGCGGGCACGCTCACCCCGGGATTCCGGGGGTGGCCAGGACCGTAGGCAGCCCTCGTTACCCGCGCATTACCGCTCTTCCAGGAGGGTGGACGGACCGGCGCTCCGGGTGACGACCCGAGTCGCGGCCAGCTCCTCCGTCAGCCGTCGCATGCCTTCCAGCACCTGAGGGTCGCGGGCGAGTGGCATCGCGTCGGCGCAGGCCCTCAGCGCCTCCTCGGCCCGCGCGTGGCGCCCGCACCGCAGTTCGACCTCTGCGAGACCCACCAGCGTGTACGGCAGCACCCACGAGGCACCGAGCGAACGGGCCAGCCGCACCGCCGCATGGGACAGGGACGTCGCCCGGCGGTGGTCGCCCACCAGCAGCTCGGCGCCCGCCAGATTGCTCTGGTCGAAGGCCAGTACGGCAGGGTCGCCGGTGCGCCGGGCGACCGAGACGGCACGCCGCGCGAAGTCCCGTGCGGCCTTCGGCCGGCCCTCCTCGCGGGCCAGTTCGCCCACGACGGAGAGCGCGCTGGAGATCAGCGCCGCGTCGCCGGTCCGCTCGGCCGTGCTCAGCGCCGCCTCGGCCGCCTCGCGGCTCTCCCGTACCTGCCCGGTGACGAGCAGGGCGGCGGCGCGGGTGGTGAACGTGCGGGACAGCAGCGGATCCCGCTCCCCGGCGGGGAGCCCCGCGGTCTCCGACTCCGCGCGGCGCAGGGCCACGAGCGTCTCGTCGAAGTGCCCGGCGTGGAAGCCCAGCGCGCCGAAGGCGAGATGGAGCCGGGCACGCTCACCGGCCGTCGCCCGGCCGCGCGGAGCCCCCCGGAGCACTGCGAGACCGTCGAGCGGGCGCCCGGCACGGCCCAGGGCCTCTGCCAGACCAACCGCGGCGCGCAGCGCGCCGGAGGAGTCCCCGGCCGTCGTCAGATCCCGCAGCGCCCGCCTCAGCACGTCCTCGGCCTCGGGATAGCGTGCGGCGCGGCGCAGGACCTCGCCCCAGGCCAGCCGTGCCTCCCCCGCCGCCGCCCGGTCGGTGGCGTCCAGCCTGGCGACCAGTTCGCGGTAGTAGTCGCAGGCGCTGTCGTTGGCGTACAGGGCGGCCGCCCGGTCGGCGGCCGCCCGGAGGTAGGCCGGTGCCCGCTCGTCGTCGGCAACCGCCATGTGGAACGCGAGGGTGTCGACGGCGTCGGGACGCAGCCGCAACACCGCGTCCGCGTACGCCTGGTGGATCCGCCTGCGCGCGGCTCTGCTCAGCTGTTCCGCGCAGGTGAGTCGTACGAGTGGGTGACGGAAGGCGTAACCGAGAACGGCCCGGCCACCGAGGACGACATCGCGTTCCTCCACGATGCCCGATCCGGCCGCCGCGTCGAGGGCCGCCGTGACTTCCGGGCCCTCCAGCGGCGGATGGAGACCGGTGGAGGTGACGGCCTCGAGTTCGGTGAGCGCGACGGTGGTGCCGCCCGCGACCGCCAGGGCGGCCAGGGTGCGGCGGGCGTCACGGGGCAGGCGGGTGAGCCTGCTGCCGACGAGACGCCGGATGCCGTCGGGAACGGCGTCGGCGTCCGGCTCGGCGGTGGTGCGGTGCCGCGGTTCCATGCGCTCCAGGTCCGCTCCCGGGGTGCTCGTCAGTTCCAGGGCGAACAGCGGGTTTCCGAGCGAGAGCCGGAAGATGCGAGAGACCCTCCGACGCGCCTCCGCGGACTCGACGGAGCCGGAGCCCGAGCGGCCGGAGGAGTCCGTGCCGGCCGCGGAGTCCGTACCGACGGGGCGGCCCGCCGCGGCGGCGGCCAGTCCCGCGCAGTCGGCTCGGCTCAGACGCAGGAGGTCGACCTCCACCGCCATCCGTTGCCGCAGGATCCCGTCGAGCACCTGTCGCCGCACGTCGTCCGGTTCGAGGGTGTCGTCGCGGCAGGTGGCGATGAACCGCCAACGTCTGGCCTGGGTGGTGCGGACGAGATGGTGGAGCAGGCTCAGCGAACCCGGGTCGGCGGCGTGCAGATCGTCGAGCACCACGAGGACCGGCCGGGCCGCCGCCAGGTCGGTGAGGAAACCGGCGACGGCGCGGAACAGCCGAGCCCGCTCCTCCTCGGGGCTCGCGGCGGCGACCGGCCCCCCGCCCAGCGAGGGCAACAGGGTGGCGAGCCCCGTGTGTTCGGCGCCCACCCGGGAACGCTCCTCCGCACCGCACCCGGCGAGCCGGCCGTCGAGCGCGTCGACGAAGACCCCGTACGGCGTCTGCCCCTCTGCCTCGTGGCTCGTGCCCCACAGCACGCACACGCCCTCGGCCGCCGCACGGCGTGCCGCCTCCGCGACGAGCCGCGTCTTGCCGATGCCCGCCTCGCCGCGCACCACGACAAGCGGCGCGGCCCCGGTCTGCGCCGACACCACCGCGGGTTCCGGCACGGACCCACGCGCGTGCTCGACGAGGAGCTCCAGCGGGCGCTCCCGGCCGAACAGCGGCAGGCGTTCAGGGCGGCGAATCGCGGGCGGCAGCGGCGTGGGTTCCGGCAGGGTGCGCGCGGGCGGTGGGACGGTCCGGGCGTCGAGCGCGGCCAGGGCGGTCCTGTGCAGCGCCTCCAGTTCGGCGCCCGGCCGCACGCCCAGTTCCTCGGAGAGCGCCTCGCGACAGGCGTGGTACTGCCGGATCGCCTGGCGTGGCCGGCCCATGGCGCACCAGGTCCGCGCCAGGAGCAGGTGCAGCCCCTCGTCGGCGGGGAATCGGTCCAGCGCCTCGCGCAGCACACCGACGGCGTCGTCGGTGCGGCCTTCGGCCAACAGGCGCTCCGCCAGAGCCCGTACGAGCTGCTCGCGGAGCACCTCGATGCGGAGGCGACGTTCCCGCGCCCAGTCCGCGTACCGGTCCTCGGGAAGGAGCTCCCGGTCCAGGGAGGCCAGCGCCGCGCCGAGCACGTCGGGCGCACCCGAATCCAGCGCGGCCCGGGCGGACTCCTCCGCCTCGTCGGCGTCGACCCGTACCCGGTCCGCCGCCAGGAAGAGCACCTCGCCCTCCGCCACCACGTAGGAGGACGGAGTCCGGGGCGCGAGTTCCGGTTCCATGGCGTGGCGCGCGGCGTGGAGCGTGACCCGTAGATTCCGTACGGCCGACTCCATCGGGACGTCCGGCCACAGCAGCTCCATCACCTCCTCGCGATGGCGCCGCCGCCCCGGGGCCACGGCCAGCAGCTTCACCAGTGTCTGCGCGGTGCTGCGACGCCAACGCCGGGGAATCTCCACGCCGTCGTCACGGACCGCCCCGAACCCTCCGAGGAGGTGCAGGGTCAGCCGTGGAGCGCGCGGGGTCTCGGCCGGTCCTGACATGGCGCACACCTTAGCGATGAACGGTCTTTCGTACGACGAGGCTGTGCGCCCCTGCCGTCGTGGGCGCGACACCGTGGGCGGTGCGTCCGGACGACGTGCTTCCGGACGTCCGCGTGACCGGGGATCCCGCTCGTTCCTCCGTGGAGTCCCCGGTCGTGCCGCCGCCGCTGGAGCGACTCAGGCGATGTCGACGATCGTGCGCAGGGCCTCGCCGGTGTGCATCTGGCGGATCGCCTCGTTGATGTCCGTCAGCGGGACGTGGTGCGTGATCATCGACTCGAGGTCGATGCGGCCCGCGCGCCACAGGTCGATGATCGTGGCGTACGTGCGGCGGATGTCGTCGCCGCCGTAGAACGAGGGCAGGATCGCCTTCTCGTTGAGGACCAGTTCGGCCATGCTGATGTCGGTCGTGTCGGTGCGCGAACCGGCGCCGACGAGGCAGACCGTCCCCCCGAGGCGGGTGGCGTCGTACGCGGCGCGCAGCGTGCCGGCCTTGCCGACGGCCTCGAAGGCGTAGTCGACGCCGAAGCCTCCGGTGAGCCGCTTGACGGTCTCTGGCAGCTCCTCGGGAGCGATGGCCTCCGTGGCGCCGAACTTCAGCGCCCACTCGCGGCGGTTCGGCGTCGGGTCCACGGCGATGATCCGCGCCGCGCCCGCGACCTTGGCTCCCTGGAGGATGCTGATGCCGACGCCGCCGAGACCGATGACGACGACCGACGAACCGGGCTTGACCCTGGCCGTGTTGAGGGCCGCGCCGATGCCGGTGGTGACGCCGCAGCCGATCAGGGCGGCGATGTCGTAGGGCACGTCGTCGGGGATCGGGATCGCCGCGTAGGCCGCGATCACGGTCTCCTCGGCGAAGGTGCCGGCGCCGAGCATCCCGGGCACGGCCGTCTCCCCGCTGCGGAAGTTGAGGTGGGCGAGGTTGCGGTAGCCGCTGCGGCACAGGTGGCCGTCGCCGGCCCTGCAGGAAGGACAGGCGTCGCAGGGCGGCATCCAGCAGACGATGACGCGGTCGCCCGGCTTGACGTGCGTGACGCCCTCGCCGACCTCGATCACCTCGCCGGCGCCCTCGTGGCCGGGAACGAACGGGGCGGGGTGGGCGAGCACACCGCTCATGGCCGACAGGTCGGAGTGGCACAGGCCGGCCTTGTGTATCTTGACGCGGACGCGGCCGGGGCCGAAGGACGTCGACTCGACGTCGACGAGGTCCAGGGTCTCGTCACCGGTCTTGTGCAGGACTGCTGCGTGCATCATGTGCTCCTCGTGGCTGGGGAAGCCGCTCAGGCCCGGGCGGGGGCGGGCAGGTGGATGGTCTTGGTCTCCTGGTACGCGGCGAAGCCCTCGGGGCCGAACTCGCGGCCGATCCCGGAGTTCTTGTAGCCGCCGAACGGGCCGGCGACGTCGAAGCGCTGGCAGTTGACCGAATACGTCCCGGTGCGGATCAGCCGGGCGATCTCGGTGCCGCGCTCGTCCGTGCCCGCCCAGACCGTGCCGGCCAGGCCGTAGGGGGACTCGTTGGCGATCCGGACGGCGTCGGCCTCGCCCTCGTAGCGGATGAGGCAGATGACCGGGCCGAAGATCTCCTCCTGGGCGATGCGCATCCCGTTGTCGACGTCGCCGAACAAGGTGGGTTCGAGGTACCAGCCGGTGCCCAGGCCCTCGGGGATGCCGCCGCCGGTGAGCAGCTTGGCGCCCTCGTCCTGGCCGATGCGGATGTAGTCGAGGTTCCGCTGCCGCTGCCGCTCGGTGACCATCGGACCGATCTGCGTGGCCGGGTCGGACGGGTCGCCGACCCTGAGCGAGGCGACGGCCGCGGTGAGCTTCGCGGCGATCTCGTCGTAGCGGCTCGCCGGGGCGAGGACGCGGGTCAGGGCGACGCACGCCTGGCCGCTGTTGGCGAAGGCGCCCGTCACGAGGCTGGGCAGGGCGGCGTCGAGGTCAGCGTCCTCCAGGAGGATCGCCGCGGACTTGCCGCCGAGTTCCAGGGTGACGCGGGTGAGGTTCCGGGCGGCGGCGGCCATGATCTGCTTGCCCGCGCCGACCGAGCCCGTGAAGGCGACCTTGTCGACGTCCGGGTGGGCGACCAGGTGGGCGCTGGTCTCGCGGTCCGCCGGAAGGACGCTGAGCACGCCTTCCGGAAGTCCGGCGGCCTCGCACACCTCGGCCAGGAGGTAGGCGTCCAGGGGCGTCTCCGGGGACGGCTTGAGGACGACGGTGCAGCCCGCGAGCAGGGCGGGCGCGAGCTTGCCCGCGATGGTCAGCTGGGGCACGTTCCAGGGGGTGACGGCGGCCACCACGCCGACCGGCTCGCGGCGGATCAGGAGGGGGCCGGTGAGGCCGGGCCGCTCCTCCTCCGTCACCTGTCCGGCAGCGACGGCGAGGGTCGCGCCGAAGGTGGCGACGGCGCTGAGCGCCTGCGCGCGGACGGAGACGGTGAGGGGGCAGCCGTTCTGCAGGGTGATCAGTTCGGCGAGCTCCTGATGGCGCGCGAGGAGCCCGTCCTTGATCCGGGTGACGATCTCGATGCGCTCCGCCAGCGTCATCCGGGGCCACGGGCCGTGGTCGAAGGCTTCGCGGGCCG
>NZ_MWIG01000501.1:0-10966 GCF_002156145.1 Streptomyces sp. NRRL B-24572
GGTCCCGGACGGCGTGGTGCGGGTCAGCCGACGGCCGGCGGCGTCGCAGGTGGTGGCCACGGTCCTGCCGTCGATGGTCTCGGCGGCGACGCGGCCGACCGCGTCGTAGGCGTACTCCAGGACGGAATCGGGTGACTCGGCCCGCAGGAGGCGTCCGTCGGCGTCGTGCGCGTAGTGGACGCGGTGACCGGCGACGTCCTTCTCGACGAGGTTGCCGACGCTGTCGTACCGGCCGTCGGGCCGCAGGACGCTCGTGGGGCGTCCCTCGTCGTCGTACGTGATGCGCACGGTCGCCCCGAGCGGGGCGCGGGCGGAGACGATGCGGTCGTGTTCGTCGTACGCGGTGGTGCTGGTGTGGCCGAGGGCGTCCGTCCACGCGACGAGCCGGTAACGGGCGTCGAACCGGAACGTGGTGGTCGCCCCGGTGGAGTCGGTGTAACGGGTGGTCCTGTCGGACTCGTCGGCGTGGTCGTAGGACAGCGTGGCGGACATGCCCCCCGTCGGGGCCGACCGTCTCGGCCACCCGGCCCGCGGAGTCGTACACGTAGCGGAACGTGCTGTCGTTGCGGTCCGTCCACGAGGTGATCCGGGCGTCCCCGTCGTACGCGAACCGGGACGGCAGCCCCGAAATACCTTCACCGCCCGAGACGAGGGCTGGTGGGGCGCGGGCACTGCGTGCGCCTCCGACAGCCGCAAGTTCGGCGCCTGGTCCAGCAACTTCATGACCGAGTGGCACCAGCGCTACCGCGGCCCCGGCGTGATGATCTACTGGCACGTGGAGCGCAAGTCGGTGTGCATCTACTCCCAGCTCAAGCACTGCTCGGCCTCCGAGGTCGCCTCGATGATCGAGGGCGTGCTGCGGCACTGCACCGACATGGAGGTCGACCGGCAGTGCACCGACACCCACGGCGCCTCCATCGTCGGGTTCGCGTTCGCGCACATGCTCGGCTTCAACCTGCTTCCCAGGCTGAAGAACGTCGGGTCGGTCCGGCTGTACCGCCCCGCCGCCGGCGAGGACGAGCAGTGGCCGCAGCTGGGCCCGGTGCTGTCGACAAAGACGATCGACTGGGAACTGATCCGCCAGCAGTACGACCAGATCGTCAAATACACCACTGCCCTGCGCCTGGGCACCGCGGAGGCCGAGCAGGTCCTGCGACGGTTCACCTGCGGCGGTCCCAAGCACCCCACCTACCGGGCCATCGAGGAGCTGGGGCGAGCCGTGCGCACGGCCTTCATCTGCAACTACCTCGCCGACGCTTACCTGCGCCGGGAAATCAGCGAAGGACTGCAGGTCGTCGAGAACTGGAACAGCGCGAACCACGACCTGTTCTACGGCAAGGACGGCGAACTGACCGGTAAGGGCAAGGAGAGCCAGGAGATCTCGATGCTCGCTCTCCACCTCCTCCAATCGGCCCTGGTCCACGTCAACACGCTCCTGGTCCAAGAAGTCCTTGCCGAGCCGAAGTGGGCGAACAAGCTCACCGACGCAGACCGGCGCGACCTCTCACCGCTGTTCTGGACACGCGTCAACCCCTACGGCAGGTTCGAGCTGGACATGAACCGCCACCTGCACCTCGGCCCGCTCCTCCCACACAGCGCACCCCGCAGGACCACTCCGCGCGAACCGAGGATGCGACGGCACCTTGATCCTTTCGTTCCCTGCCTGTTCAATCAGCGCAAGTCTCAGCTGTCTCCAGAGGGGCGACTATGCCGTTCAAGACGGAAGCGGATGCCGGAAGCGCCGAACGGGACGAGTGGTCCTATTCGCCGGCCGTCGGCGTCGGACCGCTCCGGTTCGGTATGACCGTCGACGAAGTGGTCGAGGCGGCTCAGATGCTCGGCCAGTCGAGCGTCAGCGAGTTGGCGCGGGACCACGCGATCTTCTCGCCGACGTGGAAGATCGAGGTCCACCGTCGCGGCGTGGCCCCTTCTCCGCCTGCCGTCACGGCCTATGTGAGTCAAGCTGTAGGGCTGTTCTGCGTGGCGGCCGACGCCGTGCACGGTCCCCAGGTCGCGTACGACGGACTCACGCTTGTCGGAAGAAACCTGTCGGAGCTGGAGCGCGACGCCATCGCGTATGCCGAGGCAGTGGACGGGCACTTTCGCTACACGCCCGAGGGCTACGCAGGACCGGATGATCCGGGGGTCGTGATGCGCGGGCAACCCGTCGGGCAAGTCCTTCGATCGCGTCCCCTGTTCATGGTGACGCGCGACGGCGCTAATACCGAATGGGACTCGCTGCCGCGCGAGGAGTACCGCAACGGCCAGTTCCACGCCTGACGTGGTGTGACTCATGAGGCGGAGCAGCGCGGCACGATTCCGCAGCGGGAGCTGAGGCAGGTTCGACGGTGCCGCTCGCTGATCTCGGCAAGGCGTCAGTGGTCACCGCGTCAGGGCCCTCACCGAGGCTGTCGGGTGTGTCCGCTTGGGGAACCCCCACCGAACAATTGTGATCATGCTCGGTCGGGGTAATCGACCTGCGCTGACGGTGTATTATTTAGGGTTTCCGGTGATTTGCGCGCTGAGCGGGGGCTTACCGTACGCTCCGGGCATGAGTGAACGCGTCGGCTACGCGAGATGCAGTCTGGACAAGCAGGACCTCACCGCCCAGCGCGAGATCCTGATCAGCCTGGACGTCCCGGAGGACCGGATCTGCCTGGACCACGGGCTGACCGGGACCAATCGCGACCGGCCCGGCCTGGCCCAGGCCCTCGCGGCGGTCCGCGCCGGCGACACCCTCGTCGTCCCCAAGCTTGATCGCCTCGCACACTCGGTACCCGACGCCCGCGACATCGGCGACTCTCTCACCGCCCGCGACGTCAAGCTCTCGCTCGGCGGCACGCTCTACGATCCCGCCGACCCGATGGGCAAGATGTTCTTCAACATCCTGGCCACCTTCGCCGAGTTCGAGGTCGATCTCCTGCGCATGCGTACCCGTGAAGGCATGGCGGTGGCGCGGGCCAAGGGCAAGCTCAAGGGGAAGCAGCCCAAGCTCAGCGCCCGCCAGCAGAGCCACCTGGTCCAGCAGCACCAGTCCGGCGAGCACACCATCGCCGACCTCGCAGAGCTCTTCTCCGTCAGCCGCGCCACGGTCTACCGCGTCCTTGAACGCCACCAGAACGCAGCCACGCCGTCGACTCCCGGTGGGCAGTGACGTGCTGCCCTACGTCTATCAGGTCACCAAGTACGACCCCGCCGACCGCGACCAGCACGGCCACTACGCCGGCACTGAGGACACGACCAGCGACCACGGGCCGGTCGAAGCCGCCTACCTGCGGGCCGTCGCCGCCTTCGCCGAAGACAGCGGCGTCGACAAGCTGGCCATCCGCGAGCCGCAGCTCGGAGGCTTCGCCCACTTCGGCCTGGAACCACCGATCGACGGCTACGGCCTGGCCAACCTCTTCCCCGCCGGCCCCGCCGGGTTCCACGACGGTGCGCTGGTGTCGATCGGTGTCGGCTTGGAACTTGTCCGAGCGATGCTCCGCGACAACGGCGCCTGGTGCCGCCTGGAAGCGGAGGGAGAGTTCGCGGTGCACGTCGGCTGGGACCAGTACCTCTACATCGGCAGCAACCTGCCCTGCGAAACCGCACTGGCCCGCACCCGCGCGCTCGGCCTGTTCCCGGAACGCCTGGACGCCTCGCCGTACGACTTCGCCCCCGACGACCCCGCGTACGTGCAGCGGCCGGCCGACGCCGACTTCTGGGCCCGCCTGCACTGGACCGTCAGTGCCCACCGCGCGGTGTTCCTGGAGGAGGTCTTCGCCGTCAACGCCTCCCGGTGGCACCGCCTGACCCGCGACAACATCGAGGCTGTGCGCTCCCAGCTGGCCCCACGCGCACAACTGGCAATCTGGCCAGACCTGCTCACCGACGTCGACAAGGCCGTGGCCGCTCTGCCCGACGAAGGCCTCGTGGAGATCGTCTGGGAGGACGAGGATGGGCAGATCACGAGCACGGTCGTGGACGAGACCCAGTTCGCGGCAGTGACCTCCCAGCTCGCCAGCGCGAGTGCTGCCAGCGTCGTATCCATGTATGCCGGTGAAGATCTCCCGCTGTTCACCGCTGTGCTGCCCGACAGCGACGGCGTTCTGCGTGCTCGCTGGCAGACCGAGCCGACGCCCAGCGACCGGGACTGGGCGCTCCTGAAGACCCTGCGGCGCGGCCAGGTCGTCACCGGCACGGTGACGACCATCGCCAGCTTCGGCGTCACCTTCGTGGACATCGGCGGCTTCACCGCGATGATCAACATCCCGGAGCTGTCCTGGCGCCCGTTCGACCACCCGTCCGACGTCGTCAGCGTCGGCCAGGAGGTCACAGCCGAGGTTCTCGACGTCGACATGGTCCGGGAACGGGTGCCTCTGTCGCTCCGAGCGGTGCAGGAAGACCCGTGGCCACAGGTAGCGCAGCGGATCGGCCAAGTGGTCATCGGGCTGGTCACCAAGATCGTGCCGTTCGGCGTCTTCGTCCGCATCGAAGACCGAGAGGACGGCTTCCAAGGGCTCGTGCACACCAGTGAGCTGGATGAATCCTCCAAAGACGTCGTCGAGGTCGGCGATGCCCTCACCGTGAAGATCACTGGGGTCGACATGGCCTGCCGTCACATTTCCTTGTCGCATACCCAGGCCCACACAACCCGCTCTGAGGGCGGCATTGAGGGTGGATCGGCATGAGGAGCCACGAGGCCGAGCTCGACCGGGACATAGCCGCGCTCTTGGCGGCCAAGGCGTTTACCGAGATACGGCATCTGGCCGGGAGGCCACAGCGCGGCGAGCAGGACACCTCCCATGACGAGGTTCTGGACCGCATCAGGTTCCTGGCCAACTTGTGCCACAACCTTCCGGGTGTGGCACGGCCACGTGCCAGGAGGCCCTCCCGCCAGGGCAAGCCCATCGGGAGCTTCGATCAGGCGATGACCGAACGGCCGATGAGTTGGGTGTGGAACACCGCCGGCCCGGACGCCCGTGCATGGATGCTGCGTCACATCGAACAGGCAGGACGAAGCTGGACGCCACCCCCGCCGCTGCCACAATCCCGCAGGGCCCCGTCGCCGATGACGCCGCGGCAACGGATGGGCCTCCTACTCAGACGTTGGCCGGTCAAGGCCCCCGCCGGGCGGCAGCCGCTACCCGCAGAAGCGAACGTTCTCAAGGCCCTCGACACCGAAGCGGTCTGCGCCTTGAACGACGAGGCCCGACGGCTTCGGCTCGGCCTGGGTGGTGGCGGATCGTGGTTCCGGGCCCATCTCGCCCCCGACGGCGTCCACTATCTGCTCCCGGATCCGGCAAACTACTACTGGCCCGGCACCTCCAACGGTCGCGACGGCGAGATC
This sequence comes from Streptomyces sp. NRRL B-24572, assembly GCF_002156145.1. Taxonomy (NCBI): domain Bacteria; kingdom Bacillati; phylum Actinomycetota; class Actinomycetes; order Kitasatosporales; family Streptomycetaceae; genus Streptomyces; species Streptomyces sp. NRRL B-24572. Next base: position 5,330 of record NZ_MWIG01000501.1, read on the forward strand.
GATTGGTGGCAGTGCACCATGCTGCTGCAGATGTACAACGGAGAGCAGGTCGGCGGCATGGTCGCCGTACTCCCGGAGACCTTCACGGCGTTGCCCTCGACATTGCTCCGGAAGAACCAGCTGCGACTCGTCCACCGCGTCCGCTCCATCGAGCGAGACACCTCCCAATGGGGCCGAGACCACAAGGCCGAATGCGCACCACAGCTTTGCGGCTACGTCCCCGAAGCGACCGATAACGCCCCGACGACTACATGACCGCAGCATGGTGGCATCGCTACTGAGAGCTACTTGTCACTTGGCGGCAGCTTCGGGAGTGCAGGGCCGTCCCCGCGGGCGCCGCGCAGGGCGTCGGGCCGGGTGCGGACGTCGTCGTCGCGGAGGCGGTCGCCGGGGCCCGGCTTGCCGGAGCCGATGCCCTGTCGCATTGCAGTTGGCGGATTCTCACTCGATCTCATCCGTGTTGTCGGATTCTCACCGTTTCGCGCGCCGAGTGGGGTCTGTATCGGCATCCCGGCTTCGGCTGGGCGGAGGCTGTCGGTGGCAGTTTGTAGGGTGCCCGGGTGAACATCGATGATCTTTCTTGGCAGGCGCGCAACCATGGTGGCGTCTACCCGCGGATGGTGCGGACCCTTCTCGACCTGGGGCAGGTGGAACTGCTGATCCGGGCGGCGCGGGAGCGTGGGGACTGGAACTGTGCGGAGGCGGCGGCCTGGGAGCTGTGTGAGGCCGGGGAGTTCAATCGGGCGCTGGCCCTGGTGGAACCGTTCACGGATATCGGCTGGCGGGCCGCCGAGTGGGTCACCGCCGAGATCATGATCCGCCGGGGCGAGGGCGACGAGGCACTCGCGATGGTGCGCCCGGACCCCGCCGAGCTAGGCGACGGCCACGTGTGCGCCCGCTACGCCGAGCTGTTGTCGAAGGCCGGACGGGTGGAGGAGGCCGTCGATGTGCTCACGCCCCATCTCGGGGAGTACTGGCTCCGGTCCCGCCTGGTCGAGGTGACCGAGGGCAAGGGCCGCGACGACCTCGTTCTGGAGCTGCTCACGCGGGAAGCGGAGCGTATGGAGCGTGCAGAGGCCGCGGCGTGCGAGCCGTGCGGTGAGTCCTGCGGGACGGGCCGGACCGACCGGTGGGCCGTGCTGTTGCTGATCTCCCGCGTCCTGGAGCGGGCCGGACGTGCGGACGAGGCCGTCGAGGTCCTGCGTGCCGAGAGGGCCTCGGGCCGGCGCCACCCCGTCAACTTCCCGGAGTACTACGCGGAACTCCTCGCCCGGCAGGGTCTGATCGAGGAGCTAGAGGCCCTCGCTGCCGAAGACCACCGCTCCGCTCTCGATGTGTACGCGAAGGCGCTGGAGGACGCGGGGCGGGCGTCCGAGGCAGAGACCGTGCTGCGCGAGGGGATCGAGGCCCACGACCACCCGAAGGACCGGGCGGCGCTGATGCGCCTCCTTGTCCGCCAAGGGAGGGTCGACGAAGCCGTCGAAACCGGTCGGCCCACCTATGAGTACTACGACTGCTGGAACTTCCTCCACTGGGCGCTGGAACTGCTCGTCGACGACGGCCGGCCCGACCGGGCGCTCGAACTCCTGGACGGGCTCACCGACGCATACGTCGAGGAGCACCCGGACCAGGTCCGCCACCTGCGGCTCTGGCTGCTGGGTGAGGCGGGCCGCTGCGCGGAGGGCATCTCGGAGGCCCTCGCCCTCAACAAGCGGGAGCCGGGCGAGTGGGACACCGCGCTGGCGCGGCTGCTGGAGCGGGACGGACGTCTGGAGGAGGCCCTCGCACTGCTCCGCTCTTCCACTCACTACTTGGTTCACCACGACTTGCCCGACATGCTAATTAGGCACGATCGTCCGGCCGAGGCTCTCGACTCCATCCCCACGATCGTCGAGGCGCGCGCGACCGTCGAACGGCGGGGACGGGAGGCGGCGGAGCGGCGGAAGCAAGACGATCCCTGGTCTGCTGAGGGCGAGTTCACCCTGGAGCCCCCGTTCTAGCGTTCTAGCCAGGGGCGTACGCAGCACAGGTCCGCCAGGCCGCCGAGATCATGGCCCGGTCAGTCTCGGCGCGAACCGGCGCCTGATCAGATCCGCTTCGGCAGCCACGCCGAGATTCCGCAGAAGCCAGGTCGGTTGAGAACGCGCGGATGCAGGTTCTCAACCGACCTGGCAAGCCTGCAGCTCAGGACAAGATCCACGGACATCCCGAGTGCGACAGGACAGCCGTCCTTGATACGGACCGTCGGCATCCCCGCCTGCGTCGCCGGGCCATGTGCGCGACCGGGGTGCCGTCCAGGTCACCCGAGCTCGACAGAGGTGCCGTCCAGGTCACCCGAGCTCGACCGGGGCCCGCACCGGCGAGCCGTACTCGGTCCAGGAGCCGTCGTGGTTCTTGACGTCCGGGCAGCCGAGCAGTTCGTGGAGGGCGAACCGGGCGTGCGAGGAACGCTCACCGATCCGGCAGTAGGCGATGACCTCACGGTCGGAGGTGATGCCCTTCCCCGCGTAGAGCGCCTTCAGTTCGCCGGCCGATTTGAACGTGCCGTCGTCGTTGGCCGCCTGCGACCAGGGGACATTGGCCGCGCCCGGAATGGGGCCGGGCACCTGGGCCTGCTCCTGCGGCAGGTGAGGAGGTGCCCGAGCGCGTCGCGGTCCAGGTGGTCCCGGCCCACGGCGGTGTGCAGGTCCGTGGTCCGGTTCCAGCCCACGGAGCCGGGGATGTGGCCCTGCTCGTACGCCGTGGTGTCCTCGTCTCGAGCCCGCTCATGCCGTCTCCTGAAGCCCCCACACGGCTGAAGCCCTCACACGACGACCACCTCGACGGATGCCACGGGGTTGCAGCCGTAGCCCCCGGCGTTCCAGGGCGCCCGAGGCGGCTGGACGTCGCCGTGCTCGTCGGTCGCGCGGGCCAGGAGCCGGTACGGGCCGGGCCGGCGGGGCGTCCACCGGTACGACCAGTCGGTCCAGGCGTACGGCCCGGACGGCGGCTCCAGCACGGCGTCGTGCCACTCCTCGTCGCCGGAAGGGCCTTCGCCCCCGGTGCCGTCCTCACCGCTGACACCGTCCACGTCCCCGTACACGGCCCGTACCTCGACCCGCCGCACGGGAACCCCGCCACCCGACCAGGCCCGGCCTCGTACCGGGGTCTCGTGGCCGCGGCGGACCGCCGAGTCCGGTTCGGGGGTGGTGATGAAGGACTTGACCCGTACGGTCGTCACGGGATCGTCGGGGGTGCCGCGCGACGCGCGATAGACGTATTCCTCGGCCTGGAAGACCCCGTCGAAGGGCTCCCTCACGGCCCGCGCCTCGACCAGCCACTTCACATCGGCGACCGCGTACCACCCGGGGACCACGAGCCGGACCGGCGCCCCGTGCTCGGGGGCGAGCGGCTCGCCGTTCATGTGCGTGGCGAGGAGGGTGTCCGGGTGGAGGGCCACGGCGAGCGGGAGGCTCCGTTCGAAGGCCGCCCGGCGGCCGTGCACGGTTCCGGAGTCGGCGCCGGCGAAGACGATCTCCACGGCTGCCCGGTCGATCCGGGCCCGGGTGGCGAGGCGCTGGAAGGGCACCCCTGCGAAGTGCGCGCATCCGACGGCCCTCTGCCCCCAGGGCAGACCTGGCGGTCGGGGTGACATCTGGCTGCGACCGTTCCCCGCGCATTCCATGACGACGTCGAACTCTCGGCGCTCCATCGTGAGCAGCTCGTCGTAGCCGATGTCGAACGGCTCGGCCACGGCTCCGCAGAGCCGCAGCCGCCACCGGCGGGGTGCCGTCCGCGGGATGCCGAAGTGATCGCGCACGAAGAGGGCGCCCACGGGTGTGACGGGCTCGGCAAGCGCGGCCGACGGCGTCTGGGCGTTGTACGGATCGGCCGTGACCGTCTCGGGTGCCCAGACCGTCGCTCCGGGCCCGCGGAATATGGGCCATGTGGTCACGGCGACCCCTTCCGTCGGGATCCTGCCGGGCACGACGCGGGCTGACTTCAGTTTACGTCCGGGACTCGGTTCGCGAGAGTTCTCCCGTGAGGCCCGGGGCAAGTCCTCTCCGGTGCCGGTGCCGCCGAGGCCCGCCCGAGAGCCCTGACCGTGGGTGGTCGAGACCTCCGCTGTGCCCAGTCGCATCCGGGGCCTGTCACGCTCCCGTACCCCCGCTTGTCCCATTACGGCTACGGGACCACGGTTCTGCCGATGCCGCGCAAGCGGGCCCTTCCGGTCGTCGCCGGCCATGTCCGCGCCGTCGCGGCCGTCTTCGAGGCCCCCGCGCCGAGGACCGTACCGCTCTGGCTGCCGCGTCCTGCCCCGCGGGCGCACACCGTCATGTCCACCGACCTGCGTCCGGCCGACGACAAGGCCGGGGCGGAGTTCGGTTGGACCCCCACCCACGCGGACAGTGCCGACGGTCTCGCATCCCTTGCCGTGGGCGTTTCCCGGCTGGCAGCCTGAGGTCCATGATCGACACGCTCGTCGCGGACGACGCCCTCGACGGCTTCACCCCACCGGACCTCATGGAGGGAGTCGAATCGGCACCGACCCGGTGGCCCGCTGGATGCTCGGTGTTCTTGCCGATCCCGAACTCCTGGGCATGGCCTGGGAGTTCGCGATCGTCAACGGCGAGCGGGGCGTCCTGTTCACGATGGGCGGGTACCCCGTCGGCGCCCTGACCCACGACCTGAACGGCCGCCGCATCCAGAACCTGCGCTTCCAGGTCGACTCGGACGAGCTGACCGGTCTGCGCCGACGCGTCGGTACGGCACCGTCCACGGCACCGTGCCCCACTCGCCCCGACGAAGCACATCGAGCGGAACACAGGAAACACAGGAAACGAGGTAAGCGTCGTGCCTTCCCACAGCGACCGGACAGGGAGCCCGCAGGGACTCCTCCCGCTGGTCTACGGCTCCCACCCCGACCAGGTCGCCGATCTCCACCTCCCGGCCCGGCCGGCATCGGGTCGCCTGCCACTGGTCCTCTTCTTCCACGGCGGCTTCTGGCGCGCCGCCCACGACCGGCGGCACACCGCCGCATTCGCGGACGCCCTCGCCCGGGACTGCGACTGCGCCGTGGTCAACGTCGAGTACCGCAGGGTCGGCGCGGGCGGCGGCTGGCCGACGACCCTGATCGACACCGCCCGGGCGGTCGACCTGCTTCCCGAACTGGCCTCCCGGGCCGCGCCGGGGCGCATCGACACCGGCCGCGTCGTCTACGCCGGGCATTCCGCCGGTGGTCACCTCGCCCTGTGGGCGGCCGCCCGCCACCGCCTCCCCGAAGGCGCCCCGGCCGCACCGACGCGCCTGCCCCGATCCGCGGCGTCCTTGCCCTCGCGCCCACCGCCGACCTCGCCCACGCCGACCGGCTCGGCAGCGGCCGGGGTGCCGTCGCCGACTTCCTCGGCGGCAGCTCCAGCGAAGTCCCCGCGCGGTACGCCGCCGCCGACCCCTCCGTACTCGGCACCCCGGCGGGCCGTACCGTCGTCGTCCACGGCACCCACGACGAAGCCCTGCCCATCGACATGGCCCGCGCCTACACCCGTACCACCGGCACCACGCTCACCGAGATCCCCCACGGCAGCCACTTCGACGTCATCGACCCGGACTCGACCGCATGGCCGGACATCGCCCAGGCCCTGGGCGATGTCCGGCCAT
>NZ_MWIG01000502.1:0-4621 GCF_002156145.1 Streptomyces sp. NRRL B-24572
GACCAGCATGACCAGGTCCAGGCCGTCGACGCCTCCGCGTACGCCGCGAAGGCCGACAAGTACCGCTTCCAGGAATACACGCTCTCCGCCGAGCGGGGCGAGATCACCGACCGCAACGGCATCGCGCTCGCCGCCAGCGTCGACGCGTACGACATCACCGCCGACCCCAAGCTCTTCACCCGCGAGGACGCGAAGATCGCGGACGCCCCCGAGCAGGCGGCCGCGCTCCTCGCCCCGATCCTCGGCAAGGAACCCGCCGAGCTCGCGAAGAAGCTCCGCACCCCCAAGATCCGCTACATCGTGCTCGCCCGCAAGCAGACCCCGCAGGTCTGGAACCAGATCAAGGACCTCAAGAAGGTCTACGGGCAGAAGGCGCAGGCCGTCGGCGGCAACGGCATCAACCTCCTCGGCGGCATCCTCAGCGAGCCCAGCACCAAGCGCGTGTACCCGAACGGCGGGCTGGCCGCCGGGATACTGGGCTACGTCAACGCCGAGGGCAAGGGCGCGGGCGGCCTGGAGTCCATGCTCGACGGGGAGCTCGCCGGCAAGGACGGCAAGATCCGCTTCACCCAGTCCGGCGGCCGCCAGGTGCCCACCGCGGGCTCCCAGGGCACCCCCGCCGTCCCCGGCTCCGACATCGAGCTGACCATCGACCGGGACATCCAGTGGGCCGCCCAGCAGGCCATCACCGAGCAGGTGAAGAAGTCCAGGGCGGACCGCGGCTACGTCGTCGTGCAGAACACCAGGACCGGCGAGGTCCTCGCCATGGCCAACGCCCCCGGCTTCGACCCCAACGACCTCTCCGCCGCCAACTCGGCCGCCATGGGCAACGCCGCCCTCCAGGACGCCTACGAGCCCGGCTCCACCGCCAAGGTCATGTCCATGGCCGCCGTCCTGGAGGAGGGCAAGGCGGCCCCCGACACGCACGTCACCGTCCCCAACCGGCTCCACCGCGGCGACCGGCTCTTCAAGGACGACGTCGACCACATCACCTGGTACCTGACCCTCAACGGCGTCCTCGCCAAGTCCAGCAACATCGGCACCATCCTCGCCACCGGCCAGCTCGGCAAGGACCAGGCCGAGGTCAACCGGGTCCTCCACTCCTACCTGCGCAAGTTCGGCATCGGCAGCCCCACCGGCCTGAACTTCCCCGGCGAGACCCCCGGCATCCTCGCCAAGCCCCAGGACTGGTCCACCTCGCAGCAGTACACGATCCCCTTCGGCCAGGGCCTCTCCGTCAGCGCCATGCAGGCCGCCTCCGTGTACTCGACCATCGCCAACGGAGGCGTACGGATCGCACCGACCCTCGTGCGCGGCACCAAGGGCCCCGACGGGCGCTTCGCGGCGGCCCCCGCGCCCCAGGAGTCCCGGGTCGTCAGCGAGAAGACCGCCAAGACCCTCGCGCGGATGCTGGAGTCCGTCGTCAAGGACCGGGAGGGCACCGGCACCAAGGCCGCCATCCCCGGCTACCGCGTCGCGGGCAAGACCGGCACCGCCAACCGCGTCGACCCCGAGCTCGGCTACTACAAGGGGTACACCGCCTCCTTCGCCGGCTTCGCCCCCGCCGACGACCCGCAGATCACCGTCTACTGCGCCATCCAGAACCCCACCAAGGGCAGCTACTTCGGCGGCCAGATCTGCGGACCCATCTACAAGAAGGTCATGGAGTTCGCCCTCAAGACCCTCCACGTCGCCCCCACGGGCACCGCCCCCGCCCGACTGCCGGTCGACTTCGAACCCACCCCGTGACACTCCGGGAGCACCAGTGACAACGATCACCCCACATTCCGGGAACCGGAAATCGAACTCCGGCGAGGCCCCGGGCTCTTTTGGCCCCGCACAGGGTGCGCCCGGTACGCTCACCGCCGTGCCACACGCTGATCAGTACCGAAACGCCCCACCCCGGCCGGAGCAGGCCCGCCCGACACCCCTGGGCGACCTGGCCGCGCAGCTGGGGGCCGACGCCCCCCAGGCCGCCGAGATCTCGGGCATCACGCACGACTCGCGGGCCGTGCGCCCCGGGGACCTGTACGCGGCCCTGCCCGGCGCCCGCCTCCACGGCGCCGACTTCGCCGCCCAGGCCGCCGGACTCGGCGCCGCCGCGATCCTCACCGACCCGGCGGGCGCCGAGCGCGCCGCCGCGACCGGCCTCCCGGTCCTCGTCGTGGAGAATCCGCGCGGCCGGATGGGCGAACTCGCCGCCGCGATCTACGGGCGCCCCGGCGAGGACCTCCTGCAGATCGGCATCACCGGCACCTCCGGCAAGACCACCACCGCGTACCTCGTCGAGGGGGGCCTGCGCGGCTCCGGACGGAAGACCGGCCTCGTCGGCACCGTCGAGATGCGGATCGGTGACGAGCGCATCAAGTCCGAGCGCACCACCCCCGAGGCCACCGACCTCCAGGCGCTCTTCGCCGTCATGCGCGAGCGGGGCGTCGAGGCGGTCGCCATGGAGGTCTCCAGCCACGCCCTCGTGCTCGGCCGGGTCGACGGCTGCGTCTTCGACGTCGCCGTCTTCAACAACCTCAGCCCGGAGCACATGGAGTTCCACTCCGACATGGAGGACTACTTCCAGGCCAAGGCCGGGCTCTTCACGCCCCGCCGCAGCCGCCTGGGCGTGGTCAACCTCGACGACGCCTACGGTCGCAGGCTCGCCGCGGAGGCGACCGTCCCGGTCGTCACCTTCTCCGCCGAGGGCCGCGACGGGGCCGACTGGCGCGCCGAGGACCTCGTCCTCGGCTCCCACGACTCGACCTTCACGGCCGTCGGCCCCGAGGGCGAGCGGATTTCGGCCACCGCCCCGCTGCCCGGCCCGTTCAACGTCGCCAACACCCTCGCCGCGATCGCCACCCTCGCCGCCGCCGGCCTCGACCCGAAGGCCGCCGCCGAGGGCATCGCCGCCGTGCCCGGCGTCCCGGGCCGCCTGGAGCGGGTCGACGCCGGCCAGCCGTACCTCGCGGTCGTCGACTACGCGCACAAGACGGACGCCGTCGAATCGGTCCTGCGCTCCCTGCGCGAGGTCACCGAGGGCCGGCTGCACGTGGTCATCGGCTGCGGCGGCGACCGGGACACCACCAAACGCGGCCCGATGGGCGCCGCGGCCGCCCGGCTCGCCGACACCGCCGTCCTGACCTCCGACAACCCCCGCTCCGAGGATCCCCTGGTGATCCTCAGCGCCATGCTCGCCGGCGCCGCCGAGGTGCCCGCGGGGGAGCGCGGCGACGTCCTGGTCGAACCCGACCGGGCCGCCGCCGTCGCCGCCGCCGTCGCCCGCGCACGGCCCGGCGACACCGTCCTGGTCGCCGGCAAGGGCCACGAGCAGGGCCAGGAGATCGCCGGGGTCGTCCGCCCCTTCGACGACCGCGAGGTCCTGCGCGAGGCGATTCTCAACCAGCAGAGCCAGCAGGACGCACACCGTCACGAGAACAGTCAGGGATGAAGCAGTGATCGCCCTCTCCCTCGCCGAGATCGCCGAAATCGTCGGCGGGCAGGCGCACGACATACCGGATCCGGCCACCCGGATCACCGGGCCCGTCGTCATCGACTCCCGCGAGGTGCGGGCCGGCAGCCTCTTCGCGGCCTTCGCCGGTGAGCACGTCGACGGCCACGACTACGCGGAGCGCGCCGTCGCGGCCGGAGCGGTGGCCGTGCTCGCCGCCCGGCCCGTCGGCGCCCCCGCCATCGTCGTCGACGACGTCCAGGCCGCGCTCGGGGCCCTCGCCCGAGCGGTGGTCGAACGGCTCGGCACCGATGTCGTCGCCCTCACCGGCTCGGCCGGCAAGACCTCCACCAAGGACCTGATCGCCCAGGTCCTCGACCGGCACGCGCCCACCGTGTGGACGCCCGGCTCGCTCAACAACGAGATCGGCCTGCCGCTCACGGCGCTCCGCGCGAGCGACGAGACCCGGCACCTGGTCCTGGAGATGGGCGCCCGCGGCATCGGCCACATCCGCTACCTCACGGGGCTCACCCCGCCCCGTATCGGCCTCGTGCTCAACGTGGGCACCGCCCACATCGGCGAGTTCGGCGGCCGGGAGCAGATCGCCCAGGCGAAGGGCGAACTCGTCGAGTCCCTGCCGTCCGCCGAGGAGGGCGGCATCGCGGTCCTCAACGCCGACGACCCGTTCGTCCGCGCGATGGCGAGCCGCACCAAGGCCCGCGTGACCCTGTTCGGCGAAGCGGACGAAGCGGCCGTACGGGCCGAGAACGTCCACCTCACAGCGAACGGACAGCCTTCTTTCAGGCTTCACACACCCACCGGGTGCAGTGACGTGACCTTGCGCCTGTACGGTGAGCACCACGTGTCGAACGCGCTCGCAGCGGCCGCCGTCGCGCACGAGCTGGGAATGCCAGTCGAAGAGATCGCCACCGCGCTCTCCGAGGCCGGCACCCTGTCGCGCTGGCGCATGGAGGTCACCGAGCGTCCGGACGGCGTGACGATCGTCAACGACGCCTACAACGCGAACCCCGAGTCCATGCGAGCCGCCCTGCGCGCGCTCGCGGCCATGGGCAGGGCCGCACAGGCCCGAGGGGCTCGTACGTGGGCGGTGCTCGGCAAGATGGCCGAGCTCGGTGACGCATCGCTCGTCGAGCACGACGCGGTCGGACGGCTCGCCGTCCG
>NZ_MWIG01000503.1:0-265 GCF_002156145.1 Streptomyces sp. NRRL B-24572
TGGCGAAGCCGACGCGCGCCCCGTACGTGTCGGTGACCCAGCCGAGGAGCGGGGCCCCGATGGGTGTGCCGCCGGCGAAGACCATCATGTAGAGGCTCATCACGCGCCCCCGCATGGCGGGGTCGGTGGCCATCTGGACGGCCGAGTTCGCGGTGATGTTCACGGTGAGGCCGATCATGCCGATCGGCACGAGCAGCAGCGCGAACACCCAGAAGGCCGGCGAGAGGGCCGCCGCGATCTCCAGGACGCCGAAGACGGCCGCGGC
>NZ_MWIG01000503.1:280-10441 GCF_002156145.1 Streptomyces sp. NRRL B-24572
GCCGCGGCGATCACCAGCATCCTCAGCCGGGTGGAGCCGCGGCGGGCGGCGGCGAGGGCGCCCACGAGGGAGCCGGCGGCCATGAGGGTGTTGAGGAGGCCGTACGAGCCGGCGCCGACGTGGAAGACGTCGCCGGAGAAGGCGGTGAGCCAGATCGGGAAGTTGAACCCGAAGGTCCCGATGAACCCGACGAGCACGATCGGCCAGATCAGGTCCGGCCGGCCCGCCACGTACCGCAGCCCCTCCCGCAGCTGGCCCTTGCCGCGCGGGACGCGCTCCACCCGGTGGAACTCGGCGGGCCGCATGCGCAGGAGGCCGATGATGGGCCCGAGGAAGAAGAGCCCGTTGAGCAGGAAGGCCCAGCCGCTGCCGACCCCGGCGATGAGGACACCGGCGACGGCGGGCCCGATGAGCCGCGCGGACTGGAAGTTCGCGGAGTTCAGGGAGACGGCGTTGCGGAGCTGCTTGGGGCCGACCATCTCGGAGACGAAGGTCTGCCGGGCGGGGTTGTCGACGACGGTGACCATGCCGAGCAGGAACGCGATGAGATACACGTGCCAGACCTGGATGGCCCCGGACAGCGTGAGCGCGGCGAGCGCGAGCCCGCACAGGCCCAGTGCGGCCTGGCTGACGAGCAGCAGGCGCCGCTTCGGGTAGCGGTCGGCGATGACACCGCCGTACAGACCGAAGAGCAGCATCGGCAGGAACTGCAGGGCCGTCGTGATGCCGACGGCGGCGGCCGAGCCGGTGAGGCTGAGGACCAGCCAGTCCTGGGTGATCCGGGCCATCCACGTACCGGTGTTGGAGACGATCGCTCCGGTGAAGAACAGCCGGTAGTTCCGGATCCCGAGCGAGGAGAAGGTGTCTCCGAAGAGGCTTCCGAAGCGGCCTCCGGAAAGTCTTCCTCCCCGCCCGCGGGTGTCGGGGGTGGGTTGATGGACGGGTGCGGAGTCTGCTCCGTGTCCCGTACTCAAAGTGCGTCGCCTCCTTGGCGCCTCGGTTACAGGTGGGCGAGCTTCTCCAGGACCGGGGCGGCCGCGCGCAGCTTCGCCCATTCGTCCTCGTCCAGTCCTTCGGCGAGGGAGGCCAGCCAGGCGTTCCGCTTGCGGCGAGACTCTTCGAGCATGGCTTCGGCCTGCTCGGTCTGGCTGACGACCTTCTGCCGGCGATCGTCGGGATGCGGCTCCAACCGGACCAGTCCCTTGGCTTCGAGCAGCGCGACGATGCGGGTCATCGACGGCGGCTGGACGTGCTCCTTGCGGGCCAGCTCACCGGGGGTGGCGGAGCCGCAGAGCGACAGGGTGCCGAGCACCGACATCTCGGTGGGGCTCAGCGACTCGTCGACGCGCTGGTGCTTGAGGCGTCGGCCGAGTCGCATGACTGCGGAGCGGAGCGCGTTCACGGCGGCGGCGTCGTCGGCGGTGCCGTGGGACAGATCTGGCATGTTCGTTAGCCTAACTCATTACTCTGCCTAAATACCAACGGGATCGGGTGGACGTTACACGGATCACACCCACCCGCACCCATCACACCCGCCACACCCCCGCGAGGGGCGGCAGCACGACGCACGGCAGATCACGCTTCGGCATCCATGTATCACCCAAATGAGTGAGTCGGATCCGGAAAGTGACGCAAAGGGGCCCCGCCTGCCCCGACCCTGAACGGCATGGGATCGACAGTGCTCAGCCTGCGCATCGACGGTGAGCTGCTCGACCGGCTCAGGAGTCACGCCGCGAAAAGAGGAATGAGCGTCCAGGACTATGTGGCCCGGACGCTCATTCGCGAGGATTTCGACGAGCGGTTCAAGACCGCGGTCGACGAGACGGAGAAGTTCTACGGGGCGTCCGACGCGCCCCGCGATCAGGTCAGGCCCAGCGCCGGCATCGCGTAGTAGAAGACGAAGACCGCCGACACGACGTACATGGCCACCGGGACCTCGCGGCCCCGGCCGGCCGCGAGCCGCAGCACGGTGAACGCGATGAAGCCGATGCCGATGCCGTTCGTGATCGAGTACGTGAACGGCATCATCAGCATGGCCAGGAACGCGGGCACCGCGATGGTGAAGTCGCTCCAGTCGATCTCCTTGATCGACCCGGCCAGGATCAGGAAGCCGACCGCGAGCAGCGCGGGCGTGGCCGCCTGCGACGGCACCATGGTCGCGAGCGGCGTGAGGAACAGCGCCACCGAGAACAGGCCGCCGGTCACGACCGAGGCGAGACCCGTACGGGCGCCCTCGCCGACACCGGCCGTGGACTCCACGAAGCAGGTGGTGGCGGAGGAGGAGGTGGCACCGCCGGACGCGACGGCGAGGCCGTCGACGAGCAGCACCCGGTTGATGCCGGGGAAGTTGCCGTCCTTGTCGATCAGCTTGGCCTCGTCGCCGACGCCGAGGATCGTGCCCATGGCGTCGAAGAAGCAGGACAGCAGCACGGTGAAGACGAAGAGCACGCCGGTGAGCATGCCGACCTTCTCGAAGCCGCCGAAGAGGCTGACCTTGCCGACGAGACCGAAGTCGGGCGAGGCGACGGGGTTGCCCGGCCACTCGGGAGTGGTGAGACCCCACGAAGGAACCTTCGCGACGGCGTTGATCACCATGGCGACGATCGTCATGACGACGATGGAGATCAGGATCGCGCCGGAAACCTTGCGGATGATCAGCGCGAGGGTGAGGAGCGTGCCCAGGATGAAGACGAGGACCGGCCAGCCGGTGAGGTGACCGTCGCCGCCGAGCTGCAGCGGGACGGTGGTGTGCGCGGCGTCGGGGATGCGGGAGACGAAGCCCGAGTCGACGAGGCCGATGAGCATGATGAAGAGGCCGATGCCGATCGCGATGCCCTTGCGCAGGCCGACCGGGACGGCGTTCATGACGCGCTCGCGCAGACCGGTGGCGACGAGCAGCATGACGACGATGCCGGCGAGGACGACCATGCCCATGGCGTCGGGCCAGGACATCTTCGGCGCGAGCTGGAGTGCGACGACCGTGTTGACGCCGAGGCCGGCGGCGAGGGCGATCGGGACGTTGCCGATGACACCCATGAGGAGGGTCGTGAACGCCGCCGTGAGGACGGTGGCGGTGACGAGCTGGCCGCTGTCGAGCTGGTGCCCGTACATGTCCTTGGCGCTGCCGAGGATGATCGGGTTCAGCACGATGATGTAGGCCATCGCGAAGAAGGTGGCGAAGCCGCCACGGATCTCACGGGCTACAGTGGAGCCGCGCTCCGTGATCTTGAAGAAGCGGTCGAGGCCGGAGACGGGACCGACGGGGATCTGGTCTTCGGACGCCGGAGGCGTGGCCTTGGCGGTGGCCGTCGTACTCATTGGGGGGTGGTTCCTCTTCCAGAGAATTACGTCCCTTTTGGCGGTTCATACGAGTGGAACCCGCCAGAGGCAAACCGTTTCAGTATGAACACATGAACGAGCGGGCGTCTATCTCCGCGCGTAGACACAAAACCCGGCCACCTAGACTGAGCCGCATGGCGAAGTGGACACCGAAGCACGAGGCACCCGAGCCCCTCGAAGGGCCGGTCGTCGCCACCATCACCGGCGGAACGATCCTCTGGTTCGTCCTCTTCCTCGTCCAGGTCCCCTTCTACGGCTGGTTCGACGACCGGGACCTCACCTGGTGGGTGTGGACGTGCCTGGCCGGAGCGGGGCTCGGCCTGATCGGCATCTGGTACGTACGAAAGCGGGACGCGGCGATCAAGCGCCACGAGGCGGCGCGGCAGAGCACCAGCCACGACGACGCGTAACACCGAGGGCGCACAACGCCGACGGCGCGTACCACCGACGGCACGCGCCGCCTACGGCGCACCGCGCCGACGCCGCGCACCACCGACGTCGCACCGGGGACGCGCCACACCGACGACACGTCATACCGGACGTCATACCGGGGAACGATCCCGCTCCTCCCCCGGTCCGATCTTCACCGCTCTCGGCAGGTGAACGACCGAATCCGGTCGTACCGTCGAAAACATGACTCAGCGGGCGAAGATCGACACGGACGGCAGTGGGGCGGCGGACACCGGACCGCCCGTCGTGCACCGCCCCGCCGGACTGACCTCCGCCGAGGTCGCCGAACGCGTCGCGCGCGGCGAGGTCAACGACGTACCCGTGCGGAGCTCCCGCTCGACCACGGAGATCGTCCGCGCGAACGTCTTCACCCGCTTCAACGCGATCATCGGCGTGCTGTGGGTGATCATGCTCTTCGTCGCGCCGATCCAGGACAGCCTCTTCGGCTTCGTGATCATCGCCAACACCGGCATCGGCATCGTCCAGGAGCTCCGCGCCAAGAAGACCCTGGACGGCCTGGCGGTCATCGGCGAGGCGAAACCCACGGTCAGGCGCGACGGCGTGGCCGCCGAACTCTCCACCTCGGAGATCGTCCTGGGCGACCTGATCGAGCTGGGACCGGGCGACAAGGTCGTCGTGGACGGCGAGGTCGCCGAAGCGGACAGCCTCGAAATCGACGAATCCCTCCTCACCGGCGAGGCGGACCCGGTGGTGAAGAAACCGGGCGACCGCATGATGTCCGGCTCGTTCGTGGTCGCCGGCGGCGGCGCCTTCACCGCCACCAAGGTCGGCCGCGAGGCGTACGCCGCCCAGCTCGCCGAGGAGGCGTCCCGCTTCACCCTGGTCCACTCCGAGCTGCGTACGGGCATCTCCACGATCCTCAAGTACGTGACGTGGATGATGGTCCCGACCGCGATCGGCCTCGTCATCAGCCAGCTGGTGGTCAAGGACAACAACTTGAAGGACGCGATCGCCCGCACGGTCGGCGGCATCGTCCCGATGATTCCCGAGGGCCTCGTCCTCCTCACCTCCGTGGCCTTCGCGATCGGCGTGATCCGCCTCGGCCGCAAGCAGTGCCTCGTGCAGGAGCTGCCGGCGATCGAGGGCCTGGCGCGGGTGGACGTGGTCTGCCTGGACAAGACGGGCACGCTGACGGAGGGAGGCATGGACGTCACGGAGCTGCGCGCCCTGAACGGCAACGACGAGACGTACGTACGAAAGGTCCTGGGCGCCCTGGGCGAGTCCGACCCCCGCCCGAACGCCTCCCTGCAGGCGATCATCGACGCCTACCCGGACGCGGTGGAGTGGCGCTGCACGGAATCGCTCCCGTTCTCCTCCGCGCGCAAGTACAGCGGGGCGTCGTTCAGCGAGGGGAACGGGGAGAACTCGACCTGGCTCCTGGGGGCCCCGGACGTCCTCCTGAAGACGGACGACCCGACGCTCCCCGAGATCGACCACCTCAACGAACAGGGCCTCAGGGTCCTCCTCCTGGCCCGCGCGACCCGGGAACTCGACTCCCCGGACCTCACCGCCGACGCCCACCCCACGGCCCTCGTCGTCCTGGAACAGCGCCTGCGCCCCGACGCGGCCGACACCCTCTCCTACTTCGCCGACCAGAAGGTCGCCACGAAGGTCATCTCGGGCGACAACGCGGTCTCGGTGGGAGCGGTGGCCGGAAAACTGAACATGCCGGGCGCGGAGAACACGGTGGACGCCCGCCGGCTGCCCACCGAGCGGGAGGACATGGCGAAGGTCCTGGACGAGAACACGGTCTTCGGCCGGGTCACCCCGCAGCAGAAACGGGACATGGTGGCGGCGCTCCAATCCCACGGCCACACGGTCGCGATGACGGGCGACGGCGTCAACGACGTCCTGGCCCTGAAGGACGCGGACATCGGCGTGTCGATGGGCTCGGGCTCGGAGGCGACGAGGGCGGTGGCCCAGATCGTCCTCCTGAACAACAGCTTCGCCACCCTCCCGTCGGTGGTGGCGGAAGGCCGCCGGGTCATCGGCAACATCACCAGGGTCGCCACCCTCTTCCTCACCAAGACGGTGTACTCGGTCCTCCTGGCGATCCTGGTGGTGGTCTCGCAGGTGGAGTACCCGTTCCTCCCCCGCCACCTGACCCTGCTCTCCACCCTCACGATCGGCGTCCCGGCCTTCTTCCTCGCCCTGGCCCCCAACAAGGAACGCGCGAAGCCGCACTTCGTACGCCGGGTCATGCGGTACGCGATCCCCGGCGGCGTCATCGCGGCGGCGGCCACCTTCACCACGTACCTCCTGGCCCGCCACCACTACACGGGCACGGACGCCCTGGGCGCCGAGACGAGCGCGGCCACCCTCACCCTCTTCCTGGTCTCCATGTGGGTCCTCGCGATCATCGCCCGCCCCTACACCTGGTGGCGCGTCACCCTGGTCGCCGCCATGGCCGCCGCCTTCCTCCTGGTCCTGGCGGTCCCGTGGCTCCAGGACTTCTTCGCGCTGAAACTGGTGGGCGTGACGATGCCGTGGACGGCGGTGGCGATCGCGGCGGCGGGCTGCGTGCTGCTGGAGGTGGCGTGGCGGTGGGTGGACCGGAGGTTCCCGGCGTGAGCCGGGGCCGGTCCCGAAGCCCAGGGTCCGAAGCCCAGGGCCCGAGCGAGGAGTGCGGCGTCCTCCCTCAGAGGAGCACGGCGTCCAGGCGGTCCAGGACGTGGGGCCAGCCGCGGCCCATGCCCTCGTACGCCTGGCGGCCCATCGGGGAGTCGAGGTCGAAGCCGGCGTGCGTGAGGACGAGGCGGGTGCCCTCGCCCTCCGGGTGCAGCGTCCAGGTCACGGTGGTGTCGAGCGTGCCCTCGGCGAAGCGGTAGGCGAGCAGCCGCTCCTCGTCGACGGCGGTCACCTCGCAGGGCTGCCACCCGAAGCCGCCCATGTCGAGGGTGAAGCGGTGCCCGACGACGGGCTTGACGTCGCCGGCGGCCCACCAGCGGGCGTGCAGGTCGGGGTCGGTCAGGGCCTTCCACACCGCCGCGGGTGCGTGGGGCAGGAACTTCTCGCAGGTGATCGTGTCGTTCTCGGTCATCACGTTCCGTTTTCCTCGTCCAGGAGATCGGACAGCGCGTCCAGGCGCTGCTTCCAGTAGTGCTCGAACGGATGCAGCCACTCGCCCACCTCGGCGAGCCGGGCCGGTTCGAGGTGGTAGAAGCGGTGCCGCCCCCGGGGCTCTTCGCGTACCAGTCCCGCGGTACGGAGCACTGCCAGGTGCTCGGAGACCGCGGGCCGCCCGAGCTCGAACATCCCGGCCAGCTCGCCCGTGGAGCGGGGCCCTTCGCGCAGCGTTTCGAGCAGTTTGCGGCGTACCGGGTTGGCCAGTACGCCGAACACGTCGGTCGGCATGACACCCACGATACGTCGGGATTTTCCGACGCGTCAAAAGTTTCCGACGCGTTCCTGGGTGGTGGCGCGGGCGTCGCCCCGGGACCGCCGGACGAGTCGGGAGTTCCGGCCACCGCCCGGCTCGTCGGAGAAGGCCGCGACCGCGCACGGACACCCGGACCCGGAGGAGCGCCCGCTCAGTCGCCCGTCGCCGCCGTCCCGACGAAGCCCTTGAGCACCTTCGCGTACTCCTCCGGGTGCGTGACGTGCGGGATGTGGCCCGCGCCCTCGAAGGTCCGGTGCCGGGCGTTCGGCAGGACCGCGGCCAGGCGGTCCGGGACCGTGCCGAACCAGGCGGGGCTCGTGGTGCCGCGGCTCAGGAGGACCGGGACCGGGCAGGCGGAGAGGCCTTCGAGGTCCAGTTCGGGAGTCGAACCCGGCTGCGGTCGAGCGGGCGGCCGAGTACCGTGCCGAAGATGCGGAACGCGCGTGCGAGAGGGCCGAGGGGCTTCAGGTAGCCCGCCAGGAGATACCTGGTGGCTGCGACCTACGGAGTCCTCATGGCACGCACCGCCCATCACCCTTCCCGCGGACGCAGACGCTTCCGTGCCGACATGCTCAAGGGGCAGCCCTGGCATGCCGTGGTTCTCCATGACCTCCGCTACAGCACCCGGGACGTCTCCGAGGCGGTACGGGAGGGCCGCAGGCCCCGGCCCCACCCGGTGCGGCGCGCGGTGGAGGTGTACGCGTTCCCCCGGCACCAGGGGGACGGGAGCGTCGCGCGCGAGGCGGCCGTGGAAGAGCGCCGGGCCCGGCAGCGGCTCCGCCGGCGGGCCGGGACGCTCCTGCGCCTGGTCGACTCCCCCGGCGGCGTCATCGACCTCGACGCCGCCGACCTCGTCGACATCCCGCCCGCCCGTCACCGGCGCGGCGGGCTCTGGCTCGCCTAGTTCGCTCGCCTAGTTCGCTCAGTCGAACCAGCGGTCCCTCGCCAGTTCCGCCGTCCTCGACGGGTCCTCCAGGAGGGCCGCCACCTCGAAGCGGCGGGGCCACTGGCCCGCCGCCCAGGCGAGGCCGGCCGCCACGCCCTCCAGGGTGGCGGCGTGGACGACGCCGTCGGGGGTGCGGCGCCAGTCGAGTTCGATGCCGCCGGCGCGGAGTTCCTCGTGCTCGATGTACGAGGCGGGGGTCGCCGGGCCGAGGAGGGCGTGGACCGAGGGCGGGACCTCGTGCTCCTCGCCGACCGTCGTGACCTCGGCCTCCACCGCCTCGCTCAGGCGGCGGACCTGGAGGAGGTCCGCCAGGTCGTCCGCACGGGACGGGGAGACCGGGAGGAGCGGGAGGTCGCCGGCCAGCGGGAGGAGGTCGGGGGCGTCCGCCACCAGGGCCTCCGAGGCCTCGACCACGACGAGGGCGCCGTCCACGACCGCGCGCAGGTCGTCGGGGAGCGTCACCTGCTCCGGGTCCAGGTCCGCCAGGGCCGTGTACAGGGCGTGGAGTTGGGGCGCCGTGACGTCCCTCGACGGGTCCGCCAGTCGGGCCAGGAGCTCCGCCGCGCCGCCCGGTTCGTCGAGGAGGGCCGCGACCGAGGTGCGGACGCCCAGGGCCCGGAGGACCTGCTCGTCCTCGAAGCCGGTCGCGTCGGCGGAGTCGTACAGGCCGATGAGGAGCGGGTCCGAGCCCTCCGCGCGGAGGCCCGCCGGGCGGCGGCCGTCCAGGACCGGGTGGTCGCGCAGCCACCAGGCCGTGTACGAGCGGACGGTCTCCGTCGTGCCGTCCGGCAGGAGCACCCGTACGGGCTGGGTCAGGGCGTCCCTGAGCGGCGGCTGCGCGAGGAGCGCGAGGGCCTGCGGCCAGGCGTCGTCGTCGACCAGGTCCAGGTCACGTACGGCCACGATCTCCGTCGCCACCGGCGGTACGGCGGTCATCGGGAGGCGGTCCAGAACGTCCTCGCACCACACGTCGACCGCGTCGAGCAGGCCCGCGTCGTCCGGCTCCGGGTAGTCGCCCTCGCGGGGCTCGACCTCGTCCGGGTCGAGGACCAGGTCGGTCGCGCGGACCAGGGCGAAGTTGGCGAGGACACCGCAGGCGGCGAGGGGCTGTTCGCCCCAGCGGGACGCCAGCTCCGTGTCGACGAAGGCGAGTTCCTCCTCGCGCATCACGGCCGCGAACGGCGAGCCCGGGAGGACCAGTTCGCCCGCCGGGGACAGTTCGCCGTCCTCGTCGGGGAGGGCGAGCGCGCCGAGCCACGGCTCCTCGCCGGGGTCGAGCTCCGCGTCGCGGACCAGGGCGAGGACGGTCTCGGCCAGTTCCTCCGCGTCGAGGGCGTCGGCGTCCTCGTCCCAGATCTCGCCCGCGTCGAGGGAGGCCGCGACCGCCGCCCGCACCTGCGGGGTCGTCAGGACCGCGCGGGGCGTGGCCGGCAGGGCGCCCAGCTTCTCCAGGAGCGGGTGGGCCGCCTCCGGGTGCGCCACCTTCAGGCCGAGCCGGGTCAGTTCGGCGGGCGTGCGGTCCTGCGGCAGGAGGACCTGGCGGGGGCCGATCGTCGTGCGGGTCCTGGCGCCCTCCTCGGTCTCCGCGAGCGGCACCGGGAGGCCCGTCAGCCGGTCCGGGTCGACGCCGGCGAGGGAGTCGTACAGCCGCCACCACCACGTCGGCGCACGGTCCACACCGGCGAGGCGGTCGATCGCCTCGGTGAGGGGGACGCGGCCGACGCCGAGGGTGCGGAGCTCGGGGCGGCGTTCGAGACCGGCGGGGAGGAGCGTCGGGAAGACCTCGGCGAGGACGTCGACCGTCTCCGCGCCCGCGCCCTCCACGACCTCCGCCTCGATCGGGCGGAGTGCAGGGAGCTCCTCCGAGGGGGCGGCCGGGGCCAGGAACGCGACGCGCGGCAGCCGGTCGAGGATCGCCTCGCGCAGGGCGCCGTCGACGTGCCCCTTGCCGAGCGGGCCGGGCACGAGGTCGAGGGTCGCGGTCGTCACCGGCTGCCAGTCGGCGAGGAGTTCGGCGTACGCGTCG
>NZ_MWIG01000504.1:0-8287 GCF_002156145.1 Streptomyces sp. NRRL B-24572
CCCCGCGCGCGGGGTTGCGGTACGGGGCGTGTCGGGGCCGCTCGCCGGGGCGCCGTGGCCGGGTGGCAGCGCGCCCTGGAGCAGCTCGGTCGGGAGCAGGACGACGGCGGTCGTCCCGCCGTAGGGGGAGGTCCGCAGGTGGACCTTGATGTCGTGGCGGGAGGAGAGGCGGCTGACCACGAAGAGGCCGAGCCGGTCGCTGTCGAAGAGGTCGAGGGCCTCGGACTGGGCGATGCGGGCGTTCGCCTCGGCGAGGGTCTCCTTGCCCATGCCGAGTCCCCGGTCCTCGATCTCCAGGGCATAGCCGTTGCCGACGGGTTCGCCGCTGACCCGCACCTTGGTGTGGGGCGGGGAGAACTGGGCGGCGTTCTCGATGAGTTCGGCCAGGAGGTGGGTGAGGTCGGCGACGGCGCCGCCGACGACGGCCGTCTCGGGGAGCCGGCGTACCTCCACGCGCGCGTAGTCCTCGATCTCGGAGACGGCGGCGCGGACGACGTTGGTGAGGGGGACGGGCATGCGCCAGGCACGGCCGGGCGCGGCTCCGGAGAGGATGATCAGGCTCTCGGCGTGGCGCCGCATGCGGGTGGTGAGGTGGTCGAGCCGGAAGAGGTCGCCGAGTTCGTTGGGGTCGTCGGCGCGTCGCTCCATGCTGTCCAGGAGGTTGAGCTGGCGGTGGACGAGGACCTGGCTGCGGCGGGCGAGGTTGACGAAGACTCCGGAGATTCCGCTGGCGAGTTCGGCGCGTTCGACGGCGGCGGAGAGCGCCGCGCGGTGGACGGTGGTGAGGGCCTCGCCGACCTGTCCGATCTCGTCCGGGGAGACGGGTCCGGGCGGGGCTTCGGCCTGGACGTCGATCTCCTCGCCGGCGCGGAGCCGGCGCATGGCGGCGGGGAGTTTGCGGCGTGCGATGCCGAGGGCGGTGTTGCGGAGGCTGACGAGTTCGACGACGAGGCCGCGGCCGATCCGTACGGAGATGACGAGCGAGGCGGCGACGGCGGCGAGGCCGAGGACGACCGCCGCTCCGCTCGCCGTGAGGACGCCGGCGAAGGGGTCGGAGCGGTCGGCGGCCGCGCGGCGCGCGTCGGCCTCGATCGCGGCGAGTCCGCCGTGTACGGCCGTGAGGGCGTCGTCCCACTCGGTGGAGGTGGCCGCCTGGGCGGCGGGGCGGCCCGGGTCGGCGGCGCTGACCCGGTCCTCCGCCCGGATGAGCCGGGCGTGGTCGCCGCCGGCGGAGAGCCGGGCCCAGGCGGCACGTTCGGCGGCGGGCAGGTCGGCGGTGGCCGAGGCGGTGAGGGTACGCCGGGTCTCGACGGCTCCGGAGAACTCGCGGAGGCGGTCCGCGGTGAGCCGGCCGGTGAGGTGGGCGGAGCTGAGGAGGGCGTCCTCGCGGGACAGCATCTCGCCGGCCCGGCCGAATTCGAGGAGTACGCGCGCGGCGGACCCCTGTTCGGCGTCCTGGATGCCGGTGAGGGCGCCGCCGACGGCGAAGGCGGCGGAGATGGTGTCCGTGTACTCCTCGTACACCTGGTCCCAGTCGGCGCGCCCGTCGGCCGCGGCGGTACGGAGCCGGGCGAGGCCCTCGACCTTGCCGACGAACGCGCCGATGCGGTCGGCGACGTCGCCGGGCAGGTCCCCGGTGTCGCCGACGGTGTGCGTGCCGTCCAGGCGGAGCCGGTCGACGGCCTCGTCCGTCCGCCGGATCCGGTCCTTGAGCTCGGCGGCCCGGGTGGCTCCGGGCGCCGCGACCTGCCGTACGGCGGCGCGCCGTTCGGCCTGGAGGGCGGTGAGGGCGGCCGTCACGGGCTCGCGGATCTCGGCGTCGACGCGCTGGAGCCGACGGAGCCCGGCGACGTCCTGCGCGGTGGTGACGGTGGCGAAGCCCCAGAGGGCGCAGAGGGAGACGACCGGGACCATGAGGAGCGAGACGATCTTGGCGCGGACCGTGCGCGGGCGCAGTCCCCGGAACGCGGGGCGGACACGGCGCGCGTCGGGCGCGTGCGACCCGGTGGAGGCCCCGGGCCGTGCGGGGGCCCCCGCGAAGCGGTCGGTGCCTCCGGCGACGAAGGGCCCGGCGGGGTGGGCGGCGGTGTCCGCCGCCGAGGTGTCCTCGTGGTCCGTGGTCGGGGAGGTCTCGGGGGGCCGCTCCCCCTGCTCGTCGGCGGGCGGGCCCGCGTGTGCGCGCCGCCCGCGCGCGGCCGCCGGTGGCGGTGTGGCCGCCTCGGCGTCCTTGGTCTTGCGGGGAGTTCGCATGGCCTCCTCGTTCCGGCTGCGTCCGCCTCTGGTGCGGTGTGTCGTGCGTCGGGGTGCTGTGCGTCGGAGTGTCAGGTGAGGGGTGTACGGGCCGCTTCCGCGGTGCGGAAGCCGGGCGGTGCGACGTCGACCGCGCGTTCGTCCGGTTCGGTGAGTCGTCCGGCGGAGGCGTACGCGGCGCGTTCCTTGGCCGTCGGGGTGAGGGCGACGAAGGCGGAGGTGATGAACAGGTACGAGCCGAGGCCGACGGCGAGGGGGAAGATGAACTGCATGAGCATGGCTCCCGGGAGAGGGGCGCCGGAGGGTTCGACCTCGATCCGCACGGCGAACATGCCGGTGTAGTGCATGCTGGTGACGGCCGCGCCCATCACGAGCGAGGCGACGGCCACGGCCACGGGCGCGTGGATGTTGAGTGCCGCCCAGAGCGCGGCCGTGGCGGCGACGACGGCGATCAGCACCGAGAGGCCGACGAGCAGCGGGTCGTAGCGCACCTGGCCGTGGAGCCGGAGTGCGGCCATGCCCAGGTAGTGCATGCTCGCCACGCCGATGCCCGTGGTCAGTCCGCCGATCAGGAGCGAGCGGACCCGGTCGCGTCCGTAGCCGACGGCGAAGACGCCGACCCCGACGACGGCCATCGCCATGACGAGGCTGAGGAGGGTGAGCGGAACGTCGTACCGGATGTCGGTTCCCGTCACGCCGAATCCGAGCATGGCCACGAAGTGCATCGTCCAGATGCCGGTGCCGATCGCGGAGGCGGCGGTGAGCAGCCAGTTGCGCCGTGACCGGCCGGTCGCGTCGAGCGCTCGTACGGTGCAGCGCAGCCCGAGGGCGGCGCCGATGCAGGCCATCGCGTACGACAGCACGGGTGTCAGCCAGCCGAAGGTGGCGTGGTCCAGGTGTCCCATGGCTCAGGGACGCTAGTGCGCAGCGGGGGGCGCACTGAGGGCGCATTTCGAAAGGTGTTGGAATATGACAGAGAGATGGTCCCGAACGATCACGCCGAGCTCGAACGTGCACACAGAACGTTCACCCCTCCGTGTGCGGAATGGTGCGAGATCATGAGCACATGAGCGATGACCCCACACAAGTGCGAGAGTTCTTCGGCGCCCGCGCCGCCGACTGGGACAGTCGGTTCCCCGACGACGGCCCCGCGTACGCCGCGGCCGTGGACGAGCTCGGTCTGCGCCCCGGCGACGCCGTACTCGACGCCGGCTGCGGGACCGGGCGCGCGCTCCCGCCGCTCCGCGCTGCCGTCGGCCCCTCCGGCACGGTGCTCGGAGCCGATCTCACCCCCGAGATGATCGAACGGGCCGTCAGCGCAGGACGCGGCGGCGAGAACGGCGGGAGGCTGCTGCTCACCGATGTCGGCCGGCTGCCGGTGCGCGACGGCGCGCTCGACGCCGTCTTCGGGGCGGGGCTCATCTCGCACCTCGCGGAGCCCGCCGCCGACCTGCGGGAACTCGCCCGCGTCGTACGGCCCGGCGGCAAGCTCGCGCTGTTCCACCCGATCGGTCGAGCCGCCCTCGCCGCCCGTCACGGCCGGCAGATCACACCGGACGACCTGCGGGCCGAGCCCCGGCTGCGCCCCCTGCTCGCCGAGGCCGGCTGGCGGCTCGTCAGCTACGTCGACGAGGACGCGCGCTATCTGGCCCTCGCCGTCCGCGGGGACTGAGCGCCGGACGGCACGTACGCGGACCTCCGCCGCACCGGACTCGCCCCACAAGCCCGCCAAGGATGCCAACGCACCCTTCTTTACCGGCAGTTCACTGTCTACCGTAGAAATGCCGGGCAGTCGTGCCCGGGAAAGGCGGCGGGCCGTGGCACGAGTTCCGGAAAGACTGCGCAGACTCCTCCCCTCCGGCCGGAAGGCGCCCGAAACCGCCGCGCCGGCACCACCGCGTCCCCGGCAGGGGCACAACCTCTTCGAGGCGGCCGCCGAGTACGTGGCCGCCTGCGCCGAGGACGACCCGGCCCGGGCGGAGGAGGCGGCGAGCCGGGTCTCCCCCGGCATGCTCACCTTCGGCGTCAACGAACTGGCCTGCCGGGCCCTGATCACCCTCGCCCGGGAACGGAACCAGTCCCCGAGCACCGTCGCACGCTCGCTGCTCGGCCTGCGGGACCCATCGCCGATCCAGCGGGCCGGTGACGCGTGACGGGCACGCCCCGAAGGAGGCGAGGTTCCCGGGCGAAGCCCCTCGACGCGCGGGTTACCCACTGGTTAAGGTGCGCCGACGACCAGATGGGGAGGACGCCGTGGCCGGTACGGACCCGATCGCCGAGGCCGATGCCGACGCGCTCTTTGTGCTGACCGCGGCACTGCTGACGCCCGGGCGCTTCCCGAGCGTGCTCGGTGACGACTACCCGGCGGCCTGCGCCGCGCTCGGCCTGCGGCCGTACGCCGAGGGGTACGGGCTCGTGTTCGGCCAGGACGGGCACGGAGCCCGCTGGACGGTCGTCGTCGACGACGTGTCGCTCGTCGCGGTGGCCATCTCCTCCTGGGACTGCGGCATGGCCTACGACCTCTCTCCCGACGAACGCTCGGTGGTGGCCGGGCTGCCGGGCTGGCCGCTGCCCGTGGCGACCGTCGCCCCCGGCGTCCCGGCCCCGCACGACCCGGAGCCGCAGGAGGGCGATCCCGCACCGCTGGTCCCGCCCTCCGGCGAGGAGTGGGGCCCGGCGCAGCGGCGACTGGGCGCCGACGAGGTGGCGCTCCATTGGGCCTCCTGGCGGTCCCGGGTGGACGACGAAGACACGGGCGGTGAGCCGGCGGCACCGACGACGTCGACGCGCGGCACGGAGCCCGTGGGAGTCGGCGGTCCGGCGTCACCGCAGGCCCTGTCCGAGCTCCGATCCCAGGCCCGGTCTCCGGCCCCGGCCTCCGCTCCCTCCCCGTACACCGGCGTCAGGAAGGCCCTGGACGAGCTGCGCGGCTATGTGGAGGAGCCCCCGCCGGTGGGCCGGGTGCGCTCGGCTGCCGGGATTCTGCGTGCCGACGGTCCCGGCTGGTCGCTCGTGGCCAAGGCGGACGACATGGCGTTCGTGCTCCTCGACGAGCTGCCGCGCGAGGTGCTGCCCGTGACCCGGGGGCCCCGGCTGCCCGCGCTCCTCGAAGCGCTCGACGCGATGGCCGTACGCCCCTCCTAGTCGGCCGTACGCCCCCTCCTGAGGGCCTCCGCCCGTTCCATGCCCTCTTCGCTCTCCATAGGACGACTGCCTTCGGTGTGGTCTCAACCCATGGTCCGGCGGCAGTGGTGCGCCGCACGATGTGGCGCCGCACCCCTTTCCCGTCGTCCCACCGGAGGCCCACCATGCGCCTGTTCCCAGGCGTCCCCCTGTTCGCCGCTCTCCTCACCGGGGTCACCGTCCTCGCCCCCGCGAGCCCCGCCGGGGCCGAGGCTCCGGCCGCCACGCACTGCGCGCGTCAGGACCGGGTCCATGTGCCCGGTGCCGAGCGTCAGCAGTCCGCCTGTCTGGACGACCTGACGACCGCCGGGCTCGCCGGCACCCCGTACACCGACCTGGCGGACCAGGCAGGTCTCGCCGCGAAGGCGACCCGCAACCCCTCGGGGGTGCCGGGCGTCCAGATCGACGGCTACTTCCCCGACGACTCCCGCCTCAACACCACCCACGGCTGGGCCCATGACGCACAGTTCGTCATCCGGCTGCCCGACCACTGGAACGGCGGGCTCGTCGTCACCGGCGCCCCCGGCTCCCGGCGCCAGTACTCCACGGACGCGCTGATCTCCGACCAGGTGCTCGCCCGGGGCTTCGCCTACGCCGCCACCGACAAGGGCAACACCGGCCCGGACTTCTTCACCGACGGACGGGAGCCCGGCGACGCGGTCGCCGAGTGGAACCGCCGGGTGACCGAGCTGACGCGGGCCGCCAAGAAGGTCGTACGGCAGCGCTACGGGCACGCGCCGGAGCGCACGTACATGACCGGCATCTCCAACGCGGGCTACCTCACGCGCTGGCAGCTGGAGAACCGGCCCGAGCTGTACGACGGCGGGGTCGACTGGGAGGGCGTGCTGTGGACCACGCGGGGCCCGAACCTCCTGACGAGCCTGCCGGTGACGGTGGCCAGGACCCAGGGTCTCGCCACCGACGAGGACCTGATCGCGGCGGGCTTCGCGCCCGGCTCGCGCTTCCTGTGGCCGTACCACGAGAAGGCCTACTGGGGTCTGACGCAGAAGCTCTTCCGGGCCGAGTTCGACCCCTCGTACGATCCGGCCTGCCCCGGTTCCACGGCCGGCGGGACCGTGGAGCAGATCTTCGCGCCCTGCGCCTCGGACGCCGTCTACGACTACGCCTCCCGGCCTGCGTCCGTCCACCGCGCGGTCGCGAAGGTCGCGCTCACCGGCCGCATCGGCAAGCCGCTCATCACGCTCCACGGCGATCTCGACACCCTGCTGCCGATCGCCACGGACTCCGACGTGTACGCGCGGATGATCGACGCGCGGGGCCGGGGCGCCCTGCACCGCTACTACACGGTGCAGGACGGGACGCACACGGACGGTCTCTACGACACGTATCCGGACCGGCTGCGGCCGATCCTGCCGTGCTACCGCTCCGCGTTCGACGCCCTGGCGCGCTGGGTCGAAGAGGGTACGGCGCCGCCCGCGGACCGCACGATCGCGCGGCCGGCGGGCGGTGACGTGGTCAACTCCTGCGCTCTGGAGGGATGAGACCTCCGGAGGGTGAAACCTCCGGAGGGTGAAACCCCTGAAGTGGTGAGGCCTCTGGAGCTGTGAGATCCCGGACGCTCAGACCCGCTCCAGCGGGCGGTGCGGCTCGGCCGGCAGTTCGGCCCGGATCGGGTCGCCGGGCCGCACCTCCCCACCGGTGAGCACGATGCCCATGATGCCCGCCTTGCGCACGATCTCGCCGTTCTCGTCGCGGCCGAGGACCTGCTTGAGCAGCCCGTGCCGGAAGTTGTCGATCTGCGCGCAGGGGTTACGCAGTCCGGTGACCTCGACGACGGCCTCCGCACCGAGGTGCAGGAGGGTGCCGGTGGGCAGGGCGAGGAGGTCGATACCCCGGGTCGTGACGTTCTCGCCGAGGTCGCCGGGGGTGACCTCGAAGCCGGCGCCGGCGACCTCGTCGAAGAGTTCGGCGTGGATGAGGTGGACCTGCCGCAGGTTGGGCTGGGTGGGGTCCTGCGCGACGCGGGACCGGTGCTTGACCGTCACGCCCGCGTGGACGTCGCCCTCCACGCCGAGCCCGGCGAGGAGGGTGATGCCCTCCCTGTTGGGCTTGGTGAACGAGTACGTGCCGTTGCTGCTGACCGTGGTGACGGTGCCGCTGCCCATGGTGAGAGCTCCCCTTCCCTGCCGCTCCCGGCGCGCCGCCGCCCGCCCGGACCGATGATCACATCGCGCCTCGGTGCACGACCCTACTCGGCGGCCTCGGAACGGAGCGGCGCGCCCACCTCGTGCAGATGGCCGAGGGCCTGGCGGTACGAGTCCACGAAGCCGGTCTCGGTGTACGGGACGCCGAGGGCGGCGCAGTGGGCCCGCACGGCGGGCTGCGCCAGGCGGAGGTTCGGGCGCGGCATGCTCGGGAAGAGGTGGTGCTCGACCTGGTAGTTGAGCCCGCCGAGGAACCAGTCGGTCAGGGCGCCGCCCCGGATGTTGCGCGAGGTGAGGACCTGGCGGCGCAGGTGGCCCCAGCTGTCGCCGTCCTCGTGCTCGTCGGGCCGGTCCATGCCCTTGTGGTTGGGGGCGAAGGCCATGCCGAGGTGCACGCCGAGCAACATCTGGTGGAGGAGGGCGAAGACGAGGGCCTGGGCGGGTGTCAGAAGCGCGAGGAGCAGCGTCGCGTATCCGGCGAAGTGGGCGAGGAGCAGGGCGCCTTCGACGAGCCGCTCGCGCCGGGTGCGGCACGGGCCGTCCTTCGCGAGCAGGGCCTGGATCCCGTACACCTTGAGCGCGATGCCCTCCAGGGTGGTCAGCGGGAAGAACAGCCAGGCCTGGTGGCGGGTGAGGAAGCCGCGCAGCCCCCTGCGGCCCGCCGTCTGGTGCTCGGCGAAGACGAGGAT
>NZ_MWIG01000505.1:0-15673 GCF_002156145.1 Streptomyces sp. NRRL B-24572
GGCGTCAGGACCAGGCCGCCACGAAGTACCCCACGCCGTACGGGGCGTCCTCGAAGAGCAGGCGGCCGTCGAGCCCCGCGCCCTCGGCGGCGCCCGCGAGGACCTGCCAGGGGGCGCGGCCTGCCGCCTTCAGCTCGTCCGCGAGCCCGGCGTCCAGCGCGAGCAGCGCGGCCACGTCGGCCGTGCCGAGCGCCCGGGCGGCCTCCGCGTCGAAGCCGGCGGCCCGCTCGTCCAGGTAGCCGGGGGCCTTCACGGTCCGGCAGGCACTGCCGTCGCCCATCACCAGGAGGGCGGCCCTCTCGGCGGAGGCGGCGAGCTCGCGGCCGGTCCCGGCGCAGTCGTCGGGCGTGGCCGCGTTGTCGATGCCCAGGCCCTCGATCGGCGCGTCGGCCCAGCCGGCGCGGGCCAGGAGCCAGGCGCCGACGGTGAGGGAGGCGGGCAGGGGGCGACCGCCCTCTGCCCAGCCTTCGCCGAGCCGTACGGAGAGGTCGACGCCGAATCCCGCGAAGGACCCCGCCGCGCCGGCCGGGTAGGCGCCGTGCGCGCCCTCGTCGGCGGGCCCGACGACGTACAACCGGTCGGGGCGGGCGGCGGCGAGGAGCCCGACGGCGTCCGCGCAGGCCGCCCGCGCGGGGTCCAGCTCGGGGGCGGCGCCGGTCGCCACCTCGGGGACGAGGAGGGGCGGGCAGGGGCAGACGGCTGCGGCGACAAGCATGATCCGCAGCCTACTGCTCGGGCGCGCTGCCTCGCGGGCGTGGCTTCCGCGCCCGCGCCCCGTGTGGGCCCCGTGTGGGCCCACATCGCGTCAGTGGCTGCCGCAGGCCGGGGTCTCCGCCGCCGGGAGCGGGGCCGGGGCGCCGATCTTCGGGAGGCCGAGGAGGACGCCCGCCGGCTTCGGGGCCGCCGTGCGCTTCTCCCAGGCGTCGCCCGCGCGCGTACGGCGGACCGAGGAGACCTCGCCCTCGGCCAGCAGGTGGTGCGGGGCCGCGTACGTGATCTCGACCGTCACCACGTCGCCGGGGCGGACGTCCTCGGCCGGCTTGGTGAAGTGGACGAGCCGGTTGTCGGGGGCGCGGCCCGAGAGGCGGTGGGTCTCGCCGTCCTTGCGGCCCTCGCCCTCCGCGACCATGACCTCCAGGGTCCGGCCGACCTGCTTCTTGTTCTCCTCCCAGGAGATCTCCTCCTGGAGGGCGACCAGGCGCTCGTAGCGCGCCTGCACGACCTCCTTCGGGATCTGGCCCTCCATGGTCGCGGCCGGGGTGCCGGGGCGCTTGGAGTACTGGAAGGTGAAGGCGTTCGCGAAGCGGGCCTCGCGGACGGTGTGCATCGTCTGCTCGAAGTCCTCCTCGGTCTCGCCGGGGAAGCCCACGATGATGTCGGTGGAGATGGCCGCGTGCGGAATGGCCGCGCGGACCTTCTCGATGATCCCGAGGAAACGCTCCTGCCGGTAGGAGCGGCGCATCGCCTTGAGGATCGTGTCCGAGCCGGACTGGAGCGGCATGTGCAGCTGCGGCATGACGTTCGGCGTCTCGGCCATGGCCGCGATGACGTCGTCCGTGAAGTCGCGGGGGTGCGGGGAGGTGAAGCGGACGCGCTCCAGGCCCTCGATCTGCCCGCAGGCGCGCAGCAGCTTGCTGAAGGCCTCGCGGTCGCCCAGGTCGGAGCCGTACGCGTTGACGTTCTGGCCGAGCAGGGTGATCTCGGAGACGCCCTCGGCGACCAGGGCCTCGATCTCGGCGAGGATGTCGCCGGGCCGGCGGTCCTCCTCCTTGCCGCGCAGGGCCGGGACGATGCAGAAGGTGCAGGTGTTGTTGCAGCCGACGGAGATCGAGACCCAGGCGGCGTACGCGGACTCGCGGCGGGTCGGCAGCGTGGAGGGGAAGGCCTCCAGGGACTCGGCGATCTCGATCTGCGCCTCCTCCTGGACGCGGGCGCGCTCCAGGAGGACCGGCAGCTTGCCGATGTTGTGCGTGCCGAAGACCACGTCGACCCAGGGGGCCTTCTTGACGATGGTGTCGCGGTCCTTCTGGGCGAGGCAGCCGCCGACGGCGATCTGCATGCCGGGGCGCGCGGTCTTCATCGGGGCGAGCCGGCCGAGGTTGCCGTACAGCTTGTTGTCGGCGTTCTCGCGGACGGCGCAGGTGTTGAAGACGACGACGTCGGCGTCGCCGTCCGCGCCCTTGGGGGCCCGGACGTAACCCGCCTCTTCCAGCAGACCGGAGAGCCGCTCGGAGTCGTGGACGTTCATCTGGCACCCATAGGTGCGGATCTCGTAGGTCTTGGTGCCGTCAACGCTCACTGCGGTGCTCCGGTCGCTGCTGCTCGTCATGCGTCCAAGGGTAGGCGGTCCGGGGATGGCTCCCGTCCCGCCATTTCGCACATGGTGATGTTCATTCGAACATCACCGTGATAGAAAGTCGCCATGGGTGTCGCCAATCGTCTGGACCTGACCCTGCGGTTGGTGCAGGGCTCCGACCGGGTCTCCGTGTCGGAGCTCTCCCTTCGCCTGGGCGTCTCCGAAATGACCGTCCGCAGGGACCTCGACGCGCTGGAGCGCCAGGGCCTCGTGCGCCGGGTGCACGGTGGCGCCGTCGCCACGCGCACGCGTGAGGAGCAGGCGGGGTTCACCGCGCGGGAACCCTGGCAGGCCGCGACCAAGGACAGGATCGGCGCGGCCGTGGCCGCGCTCGTGGAGCCCGGTTCGCGCGTGCTCCTCGACGCGGGGACCACGACCGTGCACGTCGCCGAGCATCTGGCCGCCCGTGGCCCACTGACGGTCGCCGTGCTCAGCCTCCAGGCGGCCGTCGCCCTGGCCGACCGGCCCGGGATCGAACTCCTCGTCGTGGGCGGACGCTCCCGTCCCGGCGAGCGCTCCCTCGTCGGCCCGCTCGCGCTGCGCACCCTGGAGGCGTTGGCCTTCGACTGCTTCGTGATGTCCATCGGCGGGGTGCACGCCGAGCACGGCTGGTCGGAGTTCTCCCTCGACGACGCGGCCGTCAAGCAGGCCGGGCTCGCCCGTTCCGCCCGTACGGTCGCGGTCGCGGACGCGACGAAGCTGGGCGTGCGCGCGTTCAGCCGGGTCGCCGCCCTCGACGCGGTGGACCACTTCGTGACCGACCGGGCCGCCGAGGACGCCGCCACCCATCCCGGCGGCCCCCAGACCCTGGACGCCCTGCGGGACGCGGGCGTCCGGACGGCGCTCGCCTGAACCGGGACGCCGTAGCCCGTACCCGTACGCCTGATGGAGGAGTGATGCGGTCATGACCCCCGGTCCCCGCCCCCTGATGATCCTCGTCGCCGGCCCCTACCGGGCCGGCACCGGCGACGACCCCCGCAAGCTGGCCGCCAACGTGCGGGCGATGAACGAGGCCGCTCTCGTGCTCTTCCGCGCCGGGCACCTGCCCGTCACCGGCGAGGCCCTCGCCCTCCCGCTCCTGGAGACGGCCGGCGGCGCCGCACCCGGCGACCCGCTCTTCGACGAGATCTTCCATCCCGTCGCCGAGCGCCTGCTGTCCCGCTGCGACGCGGTGCTGCGGATCGGCGGGCCCTCCGAGGGCGCCGACCGGATGGTCGCCCAGGCCCTCGGGCAGGGCGCCGCCGTCTACACCGACATCACCGCCGTCCCGGCCGCCCGATGACCGCCGGCATCGACACCCCCGACCGCCGCGGCCGGACCGGCCTCGACCGGCACGGCCGCGATCTGACCGGCAACCCCGACGTCCGGATCCAGGACGTGGAGGTGCTGTCCTGCGACTGGTACGTCCTGCGGAAGACCACCTTCGACTTCCGGCACGGCGACGGGCACTGGAGCCGTGAGCAGCGCGAGACCTACGACCGCGGTGACGGGGCGACCGTCCTGCTCCACAACACCGACCGCCGCACCGTGCTCCTGGTCCGCCAGTTCCGCCTCCCCGCCTATGTCAACGGACACCCCGACGGCATGCTCCTCGAAACCGCCGCAGGCCTCCTCGACGGCGAGACCCCCGAGGAGGCGATCCGCCGCGAGGCCGAGGAGGAGACCGGGCACACCATCGGTGCGCCCGAGCGGGTCTTCGAGGTCTACATGAGCCCCGGCTCGGTCACCGAGCGCCTGCACTTCTTCGCCGCTCCGTACGACACGGCGCACTCCCCCGGTGAGACCCACGGGATCGCCGCCGAGGGCGAGGACGTCACCACCGTGGAGCTCCCCTTCGCGGAGGCGCTCGCCATGGTCCGCGACGGAAGGATCGCCGACGCGAAGACCGTCATGCTGCTCCAGTGGGCCGCCCTCGACGGGCCGTTCCGGCCGGGTGCCCAGGGCCTGTCCGACCCTGATCCGCCGGACAGGCCCCAGACCCTGGGGCCACCCTGCGGTTTTCCGCAGGGTGGCCGGGCGGGAAGCCTCGTACCGGGCGTGACGTGGGATTTCTAGCGTGAAGGGTGCCGGGGCGGAGGGCCCCGGGAACCCACTCGCCGTCCTGGAGATCCGCCGTGCCGATCACCTCGCTCGTCTCCCACCCCGCCCTGGCCCTGGCCGGGGAGCCCGCCGACGGGTTCGCCGGGTGGGCCGCCGGGCTCGTCGAGACGATGGGCGGGCCCGGTGCCGGGCTCGCCATCGCGCTCGAGAACCTGTTCCCGCCGCTGCCCAGCGAGGTGATCCTGCCCCTGACCGGCTTCGCCGCCGGGCAGGGGGTGCTCAGCCTCGCCTCGGCGCTGTTCTGGACGACGCTGGGCTCGGTGGTCGGGGCGGTGGCCCTCTACTGGATCGGGGCGCTGTTCGGGCAGCGGCGGATGCACGCGCTCTGGGCCCGGCTGCCGCTGGTGAAGGTCTCCGATCTGGAGCGCACCGAGCGGTGGTTCGCCCGGCACGGCACGAAGGCGGTGTTCCTCGGCCGGATGGTGCCGATCTTCCGCAGTCTCATCTCCGTCCCCGCCGGGGTCGAGCGGATGCCGATGCACCTCTTCCTCGCCCTCACGACGCTCGGCAGTCTCGTCTGGAACAGCATCCTCGTGATGGCCGGTTACTGGCTCGGGGACCGCTGGGACCTCGTCGAGGGGTACGTGGGCGTGCTGTCCAAGGCCGTCCTGGTGCTGGTCCTCGTGGCCCTGGCCGCGTTCCTCGCCGTACGGCTCCGGGGGCGCGGGCGGGCCCGGCACCGCCGTGCCTCGTGAGCGGGGAGCGAGCGCCCGCACCGTGCGAAGTAGGCTCGGGGATCATGCGAGGGGGCGAGGGAGAGGCTTCGGCGGGCCGGCGGTTCGTCGGTGTGCTGCTCGGCTGCCTCAGCTCCCTTCTCTTCCTGGTCCCCGGTCTCGTCCTCGGACCTCTTCTGCTGTGGCCCCGCGCGCGGCCCCTCCTGACGGCCGGGGCCCGGCGGCTCGCCGCCCTGGAGCGGAGCCGCCGCTCGCTGTTCTTCGGCGACCGGTTCCCCGGCGCGTACGAGGTCCCCGACCGGCGGCTGCTCCGCTACCTCGCCGCCCGCGTGGGGGCCGGTCTGGTGACCGGGCTCGTCCTCGGGCTGCTCGTCTTCGGCGAGGTCCTGGCCGTGCTGCTCGTCCGGGGCGTCGTCCGGGGCTCGCTCGGGTGGACCGAACTCCTCGGTCAGCTCCTGCTCGGCGGCGTCCTGCTCTTCCTCGACGTCCAGGGCCTGTACGCGCTGACCGCGCTCGACGCCCGCCTCGCGCGCGCGTGCTTCGGGCCGTCCGAGCAGGAGCTGCTGCAGCGGCGCATCGACGAACTCGCCCTCAGCCGGGCCGCCGTGGTCCAGGCCGTGGACACCGAGCGCCGGCGCATCGAACGCGATCTGCACGACGGCGTCCAGCAGCGGCTCGTGGCCCTGGCCATGCTGCTCGGCCGGGCGCGCCGGGGCCGGGAGCGCGACCCGGAGCAGGCGGACGCCCTGCTGCGGCAGGCGCACCGCGAGGCGCAGGACGTCCTGGCCGAGCTGCGGGACGTGGCCTGGCGGGTGTACCCCGCGGCCCTCGACAGCCTGGGCCTCGAAGAGGCGCTCGGCGGGGTGGCGCAGCGCTGCGGGATCCCGCTGCGCGTCCGGTTCGAGGCGGGGGACGCGCCGCTGCCCCGGCCGGTGGAGACCGCCGCGTACTTCGTGGTGTCGGAGGCCGTCACCAACGCCGCCAAGCACTCCGCCGCCTCCGCCGTCTCCGTGCACGTGACGCGCGACGGCCCGCTGCTCTCCGTGCGGGTCGAGGACGACGGCCGGGGCGGCGCGGACCCGGCCGGCAGCGGGCTCACCGGGCTGCGCAGCCGGGTCGCCGCGCTCGACGGGACCCTGCGCGTCGACAGCCCCCTCGGGGGACCCACCACTCTTGTCGCGGAGCTGCCGTGCGCGTGATCCTGGCCGAGGACTCGACCCTGCTGAGGGAGGGCCTGGTGCGGCTGCTCGTCGAGGAGGGCCACGAGGTGCTCGCCGCGTTCGGCGACGCGGAGACCCTCGTCGCCGAGGTGGAGGCGCGCCGCCCGGACGTCGTCGTCGCCGACATCCGGATGCCGCCGACCCACACCGACGAGGGGCTGCGGGCCGCCGTGGAGATCCGCGAGCGGCTGCCGGAGACGGGGGTGCTCGTGCTCTCCCAGTACGTCGAACGCAGCTACGCGGCCCGGCTCCTCGCCGCCGGCGCGGAACGCGTCGGCTACCTCCTCAAGGACCGGGTGGCGCAGGTCGAGGAGTTCCTCGACGCGCTGGAGCGGATCCACGCGGGCGGGGCGGCGATCGACCCGCAGGTCGTGCACCAGCTCGTCGTGCGCAGCACCCACGCCGACCCGCTGGCCCGGCTCACCCCGCGCGAGCGGGAGGTCCTGGAGGTGCTGGCCCAGGGCTACACGAACGCGGCCATCGCCCGGCAGCTGCACCTCTCGCTGAGCGCGGTCGAGAAGTACCTCAATGCCGTCTTCGACAAGCTGGAGCTCCACCGGGCCGACGGCTACAGCCGCCGGATCCTGGCCGTGCTGCGTTACCTGGAGGCCTGAGACCACTCGGTGAGGACCTCGTCCGTGTGCTCGCCCGGGAGCGGGGCGCGGCCCGGAGCGTCGGCCGGGGTGCGGTCGAAGCGGGAGGCGGGGGCCGGCTGGACGGTGTCGCCGACCTCCACGAACGCGCCGCGCGCGGCCAACTGGTGGTGCTCCGCGGCTTCTTCCGCGGTCAGGACGGGGGCCACCCCGGCGTCCACGGCGTCGAAGAGCTTGACCCAGTGCGCGCGGTCCCGGGTCGCGAAGCGGTCGGCGATCAGGGCGCGCAGCGCGGGCCAGGCGACCGGGTCGGCGCGGTCGGGGAGGGCGTCGTCCTCCGTCAGGCCGAGCTGCTCCAGGAGGTTCTGGTAGAGCCGGGGTTCGATGGCGGCGACCGCGAGGTACAGGCCGTCGGCGGCAGCGTAGAAGGTGTAGTGCGGGGCGTCGGTGACGGTGTGGTTGCCGGGGACCGCGCGCCACTGGTGGATCAGGGTGGCGATCAGGGCGGCACCGTCCGCGAGGGCGGTGTCGACGACCTGGCCCCTGCCCGAGCGCTCCCGCTCGTGGAGTGCGGCGAGCAGCCCGTGCACATGGGCGTTGGCGCCGCCGGCGAAGCTGGAGAGGTACGCGGTCGGGGGCGGCACCGGCGCTCCGGTCGCCGGGTCGGTGTCCAGGGCGCCGGTGAGGGCGAGGACCGCGAGGTCGTGGGCGGCGCGCCCGGCCCACTCGCCCTGCCCGGCCCACTCGCCCCGGCCGCCCCAGCCGCTGAGCCGCCCGTACACCAGGCGCGGGTTGCGGGCGAGGACGGCCTCGGGGCCGACGCCGAGGCGGTCGGCGACGCCGGGCCGGTAGCCCTCGACGAGGATGTCGGCCCGCTCGACGAGGGCGAGCGCCTGCTCGATGCCTTCGGGGCTCTTGAGGTCGAGGGCGACCGAACGGCGGCCGCGGGAGAGCGGGTTCTCCGGGGGCCGCTCGCCTCCGGGGGCGGCGGGTGCCCGGTCGACGCGTACGACGTCGGCGCCGAGACCGGACAGGACGGTGCCGACGAACGCGGTGGGCGCCGAGCCCGCGAATTCCAGTACGCGTACTCCGGTCAGCGGTCCCGCCATGGCCAACTCCCTTGAATTCATTGGTCAGTGATGCCCTCCACGCTATTCGGCGGCGCTCCGGAAAGGACTGCGGAGATCCGTAGCGCCGGGAATTCCGCAGCGCCGGAGACTGGGGGAATTCCCCTTCTCCCCTGTCGAAAGGAATGACGCGTGGCCGTCGTCTACACCGCCGAGGTCGCTTCCACCGGAGACGGGCGCAACGGCGCCGTGCGCTCCTCCGACGGCCTCCTCGACCTGCCGCTGTCGAGCCCCAAGGCTGTCGGCGGCTCCGGCACCGCGACCAACCCCGAGCAGCTCTTCGCCGCCGGCTACGCCGCCTGCTTCCACAGCGCGCTGCGGGTCTCCGCGCGCGAGTCCAGGACCGTGCTCGCGGACGACACCGTCACCGCCGAGGTGGCGCTGCACAAGGAGGACAGCGGCTTCCACCTGTCGGTGGTCCTCACGGTCGAACTGCCGGGGCTCGACGCCGCGGAGGCGCGGAGGCTCGCCGACGCCGCCCACGGCCGCTGCCCGTATTCGAAGGCGATCCGGGGAATGTCGAGGTGCGGATCGATCTCGCCGGCTGAATCTCCGGACGGAAAGGGCCGAGCCCCCGTGGATCCCACGGGGGCTCGATCCTTTGTACGGCTCCGTCCTCAGCGTTTCGCCGACGCCGCTGCCGCCGCCGCGGCCGGGAGCGCCTCGACCACCCGGCTCACGGCCCGGTCGTCGTGCGAGGCCGAGATGAACCAGGCCTCGAAGGGCGAGGGCGGCAGATAGACGCCCTGCCGCAGCAGTTCGTGGAAGAACGGCGTGTAGCGGTACGACTCGGTGGCGCGGACCCCGTCGAAGTCCACCACCTCGTCCTCGCCGAAGAAGACCGAGAACATGGTGCCGGAGTACTGCAGCCGGTGCGCCACGCCCTCCTTGGTGAGGGCGGCGGAGACCTCGGCGCCGATCGTGGCCGAGACCTGGTCGAGGCGTTCGTACACCTCGGGGGTGCTGTGCCGCAGGGTGGCGAGGCCGGCGGCGGTGGCGACCGGGTTCCCGGAGAGGGTGCCCGCCTGGTAGACGGGGCCCGCCGGGGCGAGGTGGGCCATGACGTCGGCGCGGCCGCCGAAGGCCGCCGCCGGGAAGCCGCCGCCCATGACCTTGCCGAAGGTCAGCAGGTCGGGTGCGACGCCGTCCCGGCCGTACCAGCCGGAGCGGCTGGCACGGAAGCCGGTCATGACCTCGTCGGAGACGAACAGCGCGCCGTGGCGGGCGGTGATCTCCTTGAGGCCGGCGTTGAAGCCGGGCAGCGGGGGAACGGCGCCCATGTTGCCGGGGGCCGCCTCGGTGATGACGGCGGCGATCTCGTCGCCGATCTCGGCGAAGACCTTCTCGACCGCCGCCAGGTCGTTGTACGGCAGGACGATCGTGTCGCTCGCCTGGGCGCCGGTGACGCCGGGGGTGTCGGGCAGCGCGAAGGTCGCGAGGCCGGAGCCGGCGGAGGCGAGCAGGGCGTCCACGTGGCCGTGGTAGCAGCCCGCGAACTTCACGATCTTGCTGCGGCCCGTGAAGCCGCGCGCCAGGCGGATCGCGGACATCGTCGCCTCGGTGCCGGAGCTGACCAGGCGGACCTGCTCGACGGGGGCGACCCGGTCGACGATCTCCTCGGCGAGTTCGACCTCTCCGGTGGACGGCGCCCCGAAGGAGGTGCCGCGCTCCAGGGCCCGGGTGACGGCCTCGACGACGGCCGGGTGACGGTGGCCGAGGATCATCGGGCCCCAGGAGCAGATGAGGTCGACGTACTCGTTGCCGTCGCTGTCGGTGAGGTACGGGCCCTCGGCGGAGGCGATGAAGCGGGGGGTTCCGCCGACGGCGCCGAAGGCGCGGACGGGCGAGTTGACGCCGCCGGGGGTGACCTTGCGGGCGCGCTCGAAGAGGGCCCTGCTGTTCTCCGTACCGCTCATCGCGCCGTCTCCTCGGAAGCTTCGACACTGAGCGCCGCGTCCAGGACGACCGCGCCCTTCCTGAGGACCCGCACCGGGTTGAGGTCGAGGGCGAAGCCGGCCGGCCAGTCCTGGACCAGTTCGCCGACCTTGTGGAGGAGTTCGGCGGCGGCCTCGACGTCCACGGCGGCCCGGCCGCGGGTCCCGGCGAGTATCCTCGCGCCGCGCAGCCCGGCGAGGAGCTCGGCGCCCCCGCCCGGGGCGAGCGGCAGGAGCCGGTGGCCGACGTCGTCGAGGACCTCGGTGAAGATGCCGCCGAGACCGGCGGTGAGTACGGGGCCCAGATCGGTGGTGTGGACGCCGACGATCAACTCGACGCCTTCGCCGACGAGTTCCTCGACGAGCACCTGACCGCCGAGCGCGGCGAGCCGCCCGTACGCCTCGGGCGCGGTCTCGGCGGTGACGCCGATCTCGACGCCGCCGGCCTCCGTCTTGTGGAGCAGGCCGGGGACGACGGCCTTGAGCACCGCCGTACCGCCGACCTCGGTCACGGCCGCCGCCGCGTCCTCGGCGCTCGCGGCGATCCGGCCCTTCGGCACGGCGATCCCGGCCTCGGCGAGGAGTGCCTTCAGCTGCGGCTCCGTGGCGTCGGCGCCCGGTCCCGGCGGCACGATCTGGGTGCAGAAGCTGGCCGCCCCCGCCCCCTGAGCGCAGGGGCCCTCAGCGTCTGGCGCCGAAGTCCTGCACCCACCAGGGGCCGTTGGCGGCCAGGCTCACCCCGACGCCGATGTCCTTGAACGAGCAGTTGAGGATGTTCGCCCGGTGCCCGGGGGAGTCCATCCAGTCCTCCATGGCCCGCTCCGGGGTCTTCGGCCCGCGGTGGATGTTCTCCCCCCAGGCCGCCCACGCGTACCCGGCACCGCTGATCCGGTCGCCCGCGTCCCGGCCCTCCGGGCTGTGGTGCTCGTAGTAGTCGCGGGCGGCCATGTCGTCGGCGTGCCCCTGCGCGGCGGCCCGCAGATGCCCCTCGGTGCGGAGCGGGCCGCAACCGGCCTTCTCGCGCTCGGCGTTGGCGAGCTCCACGACGTCCCGCACGAACCGCGCGGCCTTCCCCGCGGCCGCCGTCGACCGGTCCGGGGCGGCGGCCGCGGCCGTCGTGCCGGTCGCGGGAGTGGCCACGTACATTCCGGTCGCCACCGTGAGCACGACGGCCGCGGCTCCGGCGAGCGTGACGGCGGTGCGGAAGGACGGACGGCGCGGTCCGTGCCACCGCGATCCGCCGGCTCTGCGGTGCCGGCCCCCGGCGGGGGGCTCGGGGCTCGCGAAGCGGTCGGTGTGGTCGGGGTGTTCCGAGTGGCCGGGACGGTCGTGGTGCCGCATGGAGCTCCGCTCTCTCGCCGAGGTCGCCGTTCGGTCCGGCGCCGGGAGAGCCACCGGGGCGACGGCGGTAAGACTTTCCGGCCCCGCCCGCCCCGACACTCCTCGTCAACGCGGCGCGTCAACCCGCGTACGAGCCTGTCAGTCCTGCGGGATCACCGCCACCGGGCAGGGCGCGAGGTGGAGCGCCGCGTGCGCCACCGAACCGATCCGCGGCCCGACGGCCCCGCGCCGGGCGCGCCGGCCGACCACCAGGAGCTGGGCGCCGCCCGAGCCCGAAAGCAGCACCTGCCCGGCGCTGCCCAGCTCGACGTGCTCGGTCACCGGCACGTCGGGGTACCGCTCGCGCCAGGGGGTGAGCGCCTCGCGCAGCGCCTTCTCCTCGTACGGGACGAGCCCGCCGGCCTCGTCCGCGAGCCGCATCGACGCCGGGCTGTACGCGTAGAGGGCCGGCAGGCTCCACGCGCGCACGGCCCGCACCGCCGCCCCGCGCGCGGCGGCGGTCTCGAAGGCGAAGCCGAGCGCGGCCGCGCTGTCCTCCGGGCTGCCGTGCTGACCGACGAGCACGTACCCCGACGGCGGTTCGGCCTGCTCGCCGTCGCGGGAGCGGACGGCGACGACGGGGCGGGTGGTGCCGGCGATGATCTGCTGCCCGTACGAGCCGAGCAGGAAGCCGGTGACGGCGCCGTGGCCGCGCGAGCCGATGACGAGCAGCTCGGCCCGGTCCTCGGCGCCGAGCAGCGCGGCGACCGGGGTGTCGGGGAGCAGCTCGGTCGTGAGCGCGAGCCCCGGGTGGCGCTCGGCGATCGCGGCCTCGGCCTCGCGCAGCACGGCGTACGCCGCGCGCTGCTGGGTCTCGGGGTCCTGGGCCAGGGGGATG
This sequence comes from Streptomyces sp. NRRL B-24572, assembly GCF_002156145.1. NCBI lineage: Bacteria > Bacillati > Actinomycetota > Actinomycetes > Kitasatosporales > Streptomycetaceae > Streptomyces > Streptomyces sp. NRRL B-24572. Next base: position 12,223 of record NZ_MWIG01000505.1, read on the forward strand.
TCGAGGGGTTCCCAGCGCCACGCGTGCGCGAGCCGTAGCGGGAGGCCCCGGTGCAGGGCCTCGCGGGCGGCCCAGTCGGCCGCGGCGAGGCTCTCGGGGGAACCGTCCACTCCTGCGACGATCTCACGACTCATCGGGCTGCCTCCGTCGGTGCGGTGACGGGCCCGCCGGCCGGCGGGCCCTCCTCCCTCCAGCTTGGGCCCATCGGCGGCTCGACGAGAGGGCCGGACGTCCCGACATGCCGGTCCTTCCGGCCCTGCCGACGCCCTCTAGGCCAGCAGGGTGAGCCGGGCGTGGGTGCCGTTGAGGTAGTGGTCCCCGATGTCGCGGAGCCGGTGGGCCGCCTGCGTGGGGGCGGTGAGCGCGCGGGCGTTGCGCCAGAAGCGGTCGAAGCCCGGCCCGCCGCCCCGGGCGTCGGCTCCCGCCGTGCCGTCGACGAGTTCGAGGATGCGGGTGGTGATGTGGACGGCCGCCCGGCCGGTGACGGTCTCGGCCGCCGCCACGAGGACGGCGATGTCGGCGCGTTCCTCCAGGCCGAGCGACCGCTCGGCGAGCAGCCCCCGGGCGAGGGCGTCCGTCGCCCGCTCCACCACCGCGGCGGCGGCGTGCGCGGCGGTCGCCAACTCCCCGTAGGCGAGGAGGAGATACGGGTCGTCCCCGGCGCCGAGCGTGGCCGACGGGCCTTCCGGGCGGCCGGCGGGGACGGGGCCCGCCTGCTCGGCGCGGCTGATGTCGCGCGCCTCGGCGAGCGCCCCCTCGGCGATGCCGAGACCGACCTGGACGAGCAGCAGCCGCAGGGCGAGGGGGGCGAGGGTGGTGAAGGGGGCGACGGCGTGCTCGTCGTGCGGGAGGGCCCCGAGGACGTGCCCGGCCGGCACCGGGACGTGGTCGAAGGTGACGGTGCCGGCGCCGGTCAGGCGCTGACCGACCCGGTCCGCACCGGGGTCCGTGAACACCCCCGGGTGGGCCGGGTCCACGAGGACGACGAGCAGGTCGCCGGTGCCGCCGGGCCGTGCGCCGACGACGAGCCGGTCGGCGACCGTCACGCCCGAGGCGAAGGTGCGGCGCCCGTCGAGGATCCAGTCGGCGCCGGGCCCGTCGGCGGGGGTGAGCGTGAGGCCGGGGTCGGACTCGGTGCGCGGCGCCTCGACGCCGCCGGCGAGCAGCCAGTGCTCCTCGGCCGCACACACGTCGAGGGCGGGCGCGGCGCCGGCGCCGGGCGCGGGGCCGAAGAAGCGGCTGCTCCAGGACAAGGCGTAGTGGTGGGCGAGGAGTTCGCCCACGGAGCTGTCGGCGGTGGAGATCTCCCGTACGACCGCGCAGGCGGCCCGCCAGTCCGCGCCCCGCCGGGTCGGTCCCGGCGCCGTGAGGAGGGCGGGCAGCCCGGCCTCCTGGAGGCGCCCGACCTCGTCGAAGGGGGCCTTGCCGGCCCGGTCGCGGGCGAGGGCGTCGACGGCGAGGTCGTCGGCCAGCTCGCGGGTGACACGGGGCCAGATCTCGTCGTCGGCGGGCCGGTCGACGGGCCCGCCGGGCGGTGCGGAGGCGGTGCGTATCGCTGGTCTCTTCGGCGATTTCCTCGGCGTACTCACGTCACCTCACCCGATCCCCAGTATCCCCACTGGAATAGTAGGGATACTGACAGAGCCGACCGCCAGGACCCAAGGGGCGTCCACGGGTTGGACGAGGCCGTACCGGTGGGTGGGACGGGGTCAGGTCCGCGCAGGTGGCGTGAGGTCGACCCCGGCGGTCAGGGGTTGGTCCACGCCTCCGGGTCCTCCGCGAGCGCGACGATCTCCGCCGGGAGCTTCGCCGACGCCAGCTCCGCGAGGGACACCCCGAGCACCCCGCGGACACTCGCCCGCAGCGCGATCCACAGCGTGAGCAGCGACTCGGCGGGCCCCGTGTACGACAGGTCCGGCGGCCGCTCCCCGCGCACGGACACCAGTGGACCGTCCACGCAGCGGATCACGTCCGCGACCGAGATCGTCTCGGCCGGCCGGGCCAGCCAGTACCCCCCGTTGCCGCCGCGCTGGCTCTGCACCAGGCCGCCCTTGCGCATGTCGCCGAGGATGCCCTCCAGGAACTTGTGCGAGATGTCCTGGTCCGCCGCGATGGCCTCGGCCTTCAGCGGCCCCGCGTCCTGGGCTGCGGCGAGCTGGAGGGCGGCCCGCACCGCGTAGTCGGCCCTGGCTGAAATGCGCATGCGCGCATTATTCCGCACGGACGTGACCGGATCCGTGCACCCGCGAGGCGCCCCGTACCGCACCCTTGACGCCGTCCGCGAGCCGCCGGACACTCGAGGACGGGAAAACCGAGCGAACAGGTAGGAAACCATGGGACGCACCGGCCGGAGGGACACCTCGCCCGCCGCGCCCCTCCCGCGCCCGCTGTCCCTCACCTCCCGCCGCCACATCGATCTGCTGCGGGTCTGCAGCGCCGCGAGTCGCCGTCCCCGCCCGGGCGTCCGCCGGTCCGCCGGGGCCTGATCCGCAGGACAGGCCCCCCGGGACGGTTCCGCGCCCGCCGCGGTCCGACCGTCACCCCTTCCCGTACCCCTGCTGCCTCCGGGCCCCGTGCGACCACTGCCGTGTCGCGCTGTCGCGCGCCGCCCGACCCAGCACCGAGCGCCTTCGAGGGAGAAGCATGTCCGTCGTCGTCCCGTCCTCGCTCCTGCCCGCCTCCGCCGTCCCCGTCTTCCGCGGCCGGATCGGCCGCGACGCGAACAGCGGCCACTACGCCGTCCCGCACCGCTACCGCCTCCACGTCGACCCGGCGGACCCCCGGTGTCTGGGCATCGCCCTCACCCACAGCCTGCTCGGACTCGACGACACGCTCCCGCTCACCGTGCTGTCCGGCACCCCCGACGCGCCCGACGGCGGATACGCCGCACTCCGCCCGCTGTACGAGGCGAGCGCCCACCTCTACACCGGGCCGGCCGCCGCGCCCGTGCTCAGCGACGGCTGGACCGGACGGATCGTCAGCACCCACGCCCCCGACATCCTCCGGGACCTCGCCCTGCGCTTCCGGGGCGAAGGACCCGACCTGCTGCCCGAGGCGCACCGCGACGCCGTCGACGCGATCGCCGACCTGTGCGAGCGGAGCGTCAACCGGGCCGCCCAGCGCGCCGGGGAGCTCGGACTCGACGGCGAGGCCGCCCACCGCGACCCGCTCGCCGTCCTCTTCGCCGCACTCGGCTCCCTCGAACGCCGCCTCGCCCGGGGGCCGTACGTCCTCGGCGACGCGCCGACCGCCGCCGACGTGCACGTCTGGGTCACCCTCGTCCAGCTCGACACCGTCCACCGCTGGCACCTCGACGCCGCCGCCATGGACCGGGTCGCCGGCCACCCCGCGCTGTGGGCCTACGCCCAGCGCCTCGCCGTCCGCCCCGAGTTCGCCCGCCACCTCGACATCGACGCCCTCCTGCGCCGCCACCGCGCCCACTGCCGCGGCC
>NZ_MWIG01000506.1:0-4373 GCF_002156145.1 Streptomyces sp. NRRL B-24572
CTCCACATGACCCAGGCCCTGCTCCCCGCCCTCGTAGGTGGAGTGGCCGGCGGTGGAGGAGAGGACGACCACCGTGCCGTCGCCACTGGCGGTGAGGGCGGGGAGCAGGGCCTGGGTCATGTGGAGGGTGCCGAGGACGTTGACCTCGTACATCCGGCGCCAGTCCTCGGGGTCGCCGGTGGCGACGGGGTCGGCGCCGAGGGCGCCGCCGGCGTTGTTGACGAGGACGGCGAGGGTGCGGAAGGCGGTGGCGAACTCGTCGACGGCGGCGCGGTCGGTGACGTCGAGGGCGTAGGCGGTGGCCTGGTGGCCGGCGTCGTTGATCTCGGCGGCGAGGGCCTCGATGCGGTCCTTGCGGCGGGCGGTGAGGACGACCCGGTAGCCGGCGGCGGCCAGCTGCCGGGCGGTGGCGGCACCGATTCCGCTGCTCGCTCCGGTGATGACGGCGATGGGGGTGCCGGCGGCAGTCATGACGTGCTCCTCGCGCATGTGGTCGATTGCGGGTCGATCGCCCGGTCAGGATAGGCGGGACGCGGTCAGCGGCCTCGCGGGACGTACATGATCACGGCCATGCCGACGAGGCAGATGAGGGCGCCGACGACGTCCCAGCGGTCGGGGCGGTAGCCGTCGGCGACCATTCCCCAGGCGAGGGAGCCGGCGACGAACACTCCGCCGTAGGCGGCGAGGACGCGGCCGAACTCGGCGTCGGGCTGGAGGGTGGCGACGAAGCCGTAGATGCCGAGGGCGATGACTCCCGCGCCGATCCAGATCCAGCCGCGGTGTTCCCGGACGCCCTGCCAGACGAGCCAGGCGCCGCCGATCTCGAAGAGGGCGGCGAGGAGGAACAGGGCGATGGAGCGGGCGACGAGCATGGGGGAAGCCTGCCACGGGACACGCGGGCTGACGGCTTGTCAGAATATGTGATGAGTTGTGGTTATTTTGTGCCTATGCGTGGATTGCGGATGGGTGTGCTCGGGGTCGCTCTCGCGGCCGTGGTGGTGGGTGCGGGCGGGAGTGCCGGTGCCGTGGGGCCGGTGGTCGGGACCGAGGCGGATCTGTCCCATCACGGGCATGTCTCCCTCTGGGACGGGAGGGTCGGTGTCTGGCTGGTCAGCGAGAACCACGGGCCCGCCGACGTCTCCCAGGCGACGGTCCGGCTCGCCTTCTCCGAGCCGATGGCGGGCGGCCAGGAGCTGCCGCCGGCCTGTCTGTGGAGCAGTGACCGGGTGGTCTCCTGCCGGACGGGCCGGCTCGGGGCCGCGGGGGGCGCCGGTGAGCTGGCGCTCGATCTGCGGACCGCGGGCTTCCCGGACGAGATGACGGTCGAGGTCACCACGGCCTGGCGGGACGGGGTGGCCGACCGGAATCCGCGGAACGACCGGCATCGTGTGCTGGTGCTCGCCACCGGGGATCCGTACGTCTTCTGAGCCGGTGTCGTCGGTCAGTTGCTCGTCCAGTGGACGTAGCCGTCGGGGCGGACCAGTACGGCCGTCCTCTTCGTCGAGTCCGTCCAGGTGGCCCGGATCAGGTGCTTCGCCGTGACGGGGGCGGTCGACGGCAGTGCCGGGGCCGGTCCCTCGGGGGCGATCAGGACGAACTCGCCCTGGCGGAGCAGTTCGTAGAGGCGTCCTTCGCGCAGGTGGGCGTCGGGTGCGCGGCGGCCCGAGGGGCGGCCGGTGCCCGGTGCGGGGGCGTACGCGATGTCGATGCCGCTGAGCATGCCCATGGCGCGGGCCGAGGCGGGCGGGATGGCGTTCACGCGGCGGGCGGCGAGGCAGCGGCTGGCGCGGGTGCGGGGGGTGTGGGCCATGGCGAGGCGGACGATCGCGCCGCTGCTGCGGAGCACCATGGTGCCGACGGGGTGGCGCTCGGACTGGTAGCTGTCGAGGAGGGCCTCGGGGTCGGGTGCCGTGCCGCGGAGTGCGGCGGTGAGCTTCCAGGAGAGGTTGGCGGCGTCCTGGAGGCCGGTGTTCATGCCCTGGCCGCCGGCGGGGGAGTGGACGTGGGCGGCGTCTCCGGCGAGAAAGGCCCGGCCGACGCGGTAGGCGGGGGCCTGGCGCTCGTCGCTGTGGAAGCGGGAGATCCAGCGGGGGTCGTGCATGCCGTAGTCGGTGCCGAGGGCCTTGCGGGCGATCTCGCGGATCTCGTCGAGGTCGACGGGCTCGCTGTCGGCGACCTGGCGGGTGCGGGTCCAGCCCATGACCCGGTACCAGCCGTCGCCGAAGGGGGCGAGGAAGGCGAAGGTGTCTCCGGAGCCGTTGACGCTGAAGACGTCGGCGGGCTCCTCGGCCAGGCGCACGTCGGCGAGGACGATGGAGCGGATCACGGAGTGGCCGGGAAAGGGCAGGTCGAGGGCGGTGCGGACGGAGCTGCGGTGGCCGTCCGTGCCGACCAGGTAGCGGGCGCGGAGGGTGAGCGGGGCGCCCTCGGGGTCGGTGAGCTCCGCGGTGACGCCGTCGGCGTCCTGGCGCAGTCCGCGCAGCTCCGTGCCGTACCGGAAGGTGACGCCCGCGTCGACCGCGCGGCGCTCCAGGAGGCGCTCGACCTCGTACTGCGGGGTGACGAGCAGGTGGTTGAAGCGGGTGGGCAGGCGGGTCAGGTCCAGGTCGAGGCGGCCGAAGAGCCGTGCCGTGGTGAGGGTGGTGCCGGTGGCGAGGAGTTCGTCCGCGAGGCCGCGGGCGTCGAGCTGTTCGAGGGTGCGGGCGTGGACGCCGAAGGCCCGGGTCATGTTGCCGAGGCCGTGCGGGCGGCGCTCGACGAGGGTGACGTCGATGCCGGCGGCGGCGAGGTCGCCGGCGAGCAGGAGGCCGGTGGGGCCCGCGCCGATGACGAGTACGTCCGTGTTCGTGGTGCTCATGGCTTCCTCCAGGGTGCCCACGATCGTTTGCCAACAACTGTTGGTCAACGCTTGTTGGCAACGGTAGGGCGGTCCCGATGGTGTGTCAACACCCGTTGGCCTACAGTTGTTGGTATGACGACCGTCCGCCGCTCCGACGCCACCCGGGCCGCCATCCTGGAGGCCGCCCGCGAGCGCTTCGCCTCCGACGGATACGAGCGCGCCACCATCCGGGCCATCGCCCGCGACGCCGGGATCGATCCGTCGATGGTGATGCGCTACTACGGCAACAAGGAGGGGCTCTTCGCCGCCGCCTCCGAGATCGAGATCGGCCTGCCCGAGCCGGGCGCCCTGCCCGCGCACCACATCGGGGCCGTCCTGGTCACGCACTTCCTGGAGAGCTGGGAGCGCGACGAGGTCCTCACCGCGATGCTGCGGGTGGGCGTCACCAACGAGGCCGGTGCCGCGCGCATGCAGGAGATCTTCGCCCAGCAGATCGGGCCGGTCGCCCGGGGCGTCTGCCCCGACCCGGCGGACGCCCCGCGCCGGGCGATGCTCGCCTCCTCCCAGATCCTCGGCATGGCGCTCGCCCGTTACGTGCTGCGCCTGCCGCCGGCGGTCGAGATGTCCACCGAGGACGTCGTCGCCTGGCTGGGCCCCACCGTGCAGCGCTATCTGACCGCCGAGGCGCCCTGAGTCGTCCGGAACCGGGGAGCCGTCCGGGTCGGCCCGTGGCCGCGCGCTGCCTGATCCGTACAATATCTGCATGACGCAGAAGAGTTCCGGCCGGCGCGAGGCGCTCATGACCGAGCTGCACGGGGAGGCCCGCCGCTACATGGCCGCCTACGCCCTGTTCAACCAGGCCGTCGCCGACCACCTGGGGCTCCACCCCACCGATGTGCAGTGTCTGAACCTGCTCAGCCTGGAGGAGGGCCCGGTGACCACCGGGCGGGTCGCCGAACTGACCGGGCTCACCACCGGCTCCGCGACCCGGCTCGTCGACCGGCTCGAACGCTCCGGCTATGTGACCCGCGAGCGCTCCACCGAGGACCGGCGCCGGGTCCTGGTGGCGCTCGTCCCCGAACGGATGGCCGAGCTCGGCGCACTCTGGCGGAAGCTCAACAGCACCTGGGGCACGATGTTCGACGTCTACAGCGACGCCGAGGTCGCCCTGCTCATCGCCCACATGCGGCGCACCGTCGAGGTCAGCGCCGCGCAGATCGAGCGACTGCGGAGCGGTGACCTGGGCTGAGGAGGCGCCGGGGCGGGCCCTTCGGACGGGCGCGCCTCGGCGGGCCGCCGCCTAGCGCGCCGCCGCCCCGCCGAACTCTCGCACCGCGTCCGAGACGATCGCCTCCAGGCGCGCGTGGTGGGCGCCGCGCCAGTAGACCCTGCCGCACTCCACGCACTGCGCGAACACGTCGTACGTCTTCTCCGTGCCCTGCTCCAGCTGCTCGCGCCCTGGACCCGCTGCACGGCGTGCAACGGGGAGCTGAGCGACGCCGACAAGGACACGGTGCGCGAGCAGCTGGAGCAG
>NZ_MWIG01000507.1:0-1279 GCF_002156145.1 Streptomyces sp. NRRL B-24572
TGGCTCACCGGCATCACCCGCCGGAAGATCGCCGACGCGCTGACCGCCCGCACCCGGCGCACCGAGCTCGCCGCGGCCCTCGGCGACGCCCTGGAGCACACGGGCGGCTCCCAGGAAGGCCTGGAGCAGATCATCGACCGGCTCGTCGTCACCGAGGAACTGGCCCGGCTGCCCCGCGTCCAGCGCGACGTCCTGGAGCTCGCCTACTTCGCCGACCTGACCCAGACGCAGATCGCCGACCGCACCGGCATGCCGCTCGGCACGGTCAAGAGCCATGCCCGCCGCGGCCTCCGGCGGATGCGCCACGGTCTCGAGCTCGCCGCGACCGGTGGCTGATCCCGCCCCGCGGGCAGAGCGCCCGAGCGCCTCGCCCTCGATGCGGCGGGGTCACTCCTCCGCGCTCGCGTCGGGTTTCCCGTACGACTCCGCGCTCACGGCCGGTTCCCCGTGCAACTACTCGCTCACGGCCGGTTCCCCGTGCAACTCCTCGCTCACGTCGGGTTTCCCGTACAACCGGGAGATCAGGCCGAGGGCCTCGGCCAGCCCGGTGGGACGCATCATGCCGGCAGCCGGGGGCCGGCCGAGCCAGCCGGGGCCCGCCAGCAGGACCACCGGGGCCGTGCGCGCTCCCCGTACCCCGAACGCCGTCCCCGCGACGTGCCGGGCCAGGGCGTGGCTCGCGGTGGACCTCGCCTGGGACCAGAGGGCGACGGCGGCCGCCCCCGAGCGTCGCACCGCCGCGTCGAGGGCCTCCGCGGGCACCGCCGCGCCGAACATCCGGGTCGGCAGGCCCCGCTCGGCCAGTCCCGCCGCGAGTGCCTCCAGGGGCAGCGTGTGCTGCTCCCCGGGGACGCACGCCAGCACGACCGGGGCGGCCGGGGAAGCCGTCGCCGGGCCGGTCACGGCGGCCCGGCGCAGTGCGGTGGAGATGTGCCAGGAGAGCAGGTGCTCCACCTCGACGTAGCGGTCGCCGGACGACTCCCACCTGCGGCCCACGGCGTGCAGCGTGGGGACCATGATCTCCTGCCACGCGGTGACCAGGCCGTGCCCGGCCAGCGCCTCCTGGAGCAGCCCCTCCATGGCGGGGCCGTCGAGGCGTACGGCGGCGCGGGCGAGCCCGCGGGCCTCCTGCCGCACGTCGGCCTGCGGCAGGCCGCTGCCGGGTCCGGGGCGGCGGGCCCTCCCGGGGGCCGCGGGGGCGTCGGGGGCGACATCGGGAACGTTCGACCCCGCCGACGTCCGCGCCTGCCGTGCGGTCCTCGCGGCCTCGGCGGGGGGG
>NZ_MWIG01000508.1:0-16508 GCF_002156145.1 Streptomyces sp. NRRL B-24572
TCGGCGCGGGCCTGGTCGAGCACCCGGTTGAGTGCTTCGGCGGCGTCGTTGAGTTTGAGGTAGGAAAGGTGGCCTCGCAGCTGCTGGAAGCGGCGTGCTTCGCTCATCTGCATCGGTGACGTACTCACTCCGTGTTCTCCTCCTTCGGTGAGGGAACGGTCCGCAGCCGGTCGGCCACGGCGGCATAGTGGGACAGGTCGATCACGACCCGTTCGGCGGGATCACCAGCGGCGGCTTGCTGGCCGCGCAGCCGCTCGGCTTCCGCCCGCGCGGCCTCGGAAGGAGGTCGACGGACCTTGTTCTTGCAGCGAGCCCGGTCCGAGAAGGAGGCGAGGACCTCGCGTTCGAGGGCGACGACGTGTCCGGCGTCCCGCACGGTCTGGCCGGCTCCGCGCGGTGCCCGGCGGTGGCGGGCAACCACGGCCCGTCCGGCGGTGGCGATGTCGAGGTGGTTCTCACCGAGCCGGTGCAGGACCCTGATCTGGGCGCCGGCGATGCCCGGCGGGACGGAATACAGATTCCCGTCGAAGGAAACGAGGCACTGCGGGCTCACGGTCCACTCGACCTCCAGCTCGGCCGGGAACGGCCGGACCGGGACGTAGAGCAGCATTTCAGCGGCGGTGGCCTTGATCCCATCCACCGACCGGCGGCGTTCGTCCATGCGGACGGCGAGTTTGTCGATGCCGGACTGGGCTTGGACGACGGTCAGCGCGTCGGGAACCGTGCGCCACCAGCGTTGGGCTGCCGAGTGGTTGGCCTTCTCGACGACGCCCTTGCGGTTGCCTCGCCGGGGCGGGCAGATGTCGACTCCGACGCCGTAGTACTTCGCGACCGCGGCGAAAGACGGGGTGACCTGCCCGCTGGAGGGGTAACAGACCGTTGCCATTCGGTCGAAGCGCCACCGCCGCGCGGTCCCGCCCAGCTTGCGGACCACCTGGTCGAGGGCCTGGACCAGGTGCGGGAAGTCCTCGGACTCCGCCAGCACCGCCCGCCACCGTCCCGAATGCGCGAGTGCCCCGACCAGCAGGTGAGCGTGCTCGCCCACTCCCCATGACTCGGGCGCGTCCGGAAGCTCCAGCCAGTCGAACTGGATTTCCTCGCCCGGCGGATGCGCGATCACCGCGACGTTCCGGCCGGTCGCGGCGTGACACGGCTCGCAGTGCGGCCGGACCTGATAACGGCGAAGCGCACGGGTGAAGGTCGAGTAGCCGCCTTCATAGCCCAGCTCCCTGAACTCGTCGAACAGGGTCGAGGCCCACAGATGCGGATCATCGGCGAGCCGCTGCTGGCAGTACTGCAGGAAAGGCACGAAGGCGTCCGGGCTCTGACGCCGCTGGCCAGGCACCTGGTCACCGTTCAGATAGGCGCGGATCGTCTTGCGGTCACGTCCCAGATAACGTGCGATCGCTGAGATCGTCCAGCCCTGACGACGCAGTGCGTGAGCATCCACGTCTTCCTCCCGCGTAAGCATCCAGGCCCCCGACCAGGCCGAACTTGCGCACGCAGGCTCTCCACGACACTCCGATCCCAGTTCGACACGCCGTGCAAGATCACACGATGAGTGGGGAGATCGCCTGAGCAGGTTTGGCCGGTCCAGGAGCCGCGGATCGGAAAGCGCGGTTCCCATCGCACTCCATGCTGACCCCTCCGATATGTTCTTCCGGGCTCGCGCCGGCGGGTCCCACGCGTATTCGAGGGGGAAACATGCCTGGTGAGCGGCTTGACGCGGAGTCGGTCCGGTCCTGGCGGGAACAGACCGACGCGGCGCTGACGAGGCTGATGCAGTCCTTCCTCCCGACGCACGGCTTCCCGCCCGGCCACAACGCAGTGATGCTCGCAACCGACGACAGCCACCAGGCGACGGACGCGCTCGTGGACCTGACGCCGATCCCCTCCGACCTGACCACTCTCTACTGGGTGATCAGCGAGGCTTCCCTGCCCGACGTCGACAACGGGTACTTCATCCACTCACCAACAACGGTGGCGGAGCATTTCCGCGAGTACGGCCCCGCTCCGATCGACGGCGAATCGATCACACTGGTCTTCGCCAGCGACGGCGGGGGCCATCTGTTCGCGATCGGAGACAGCGGACAAGTCTGGAAGTCCGCCACGGCCTCCTGGTTTGACGACTTCGAGGTCGCCGCGTCCAGCTTGCAGCAGTTCCTTGAACAGCTCGGCCGACAGATCGCGAACCAGCCCTGACCATCAGCCGAGGAACGAACCGGCCCCCTGCCCCACGGAGGTCATGTCACTCCAGACTGGGGAATCGCGAGCAGGTCTGGGGTCACCCCTGAGCAGAGGGTGGCCGATTTCAAAGAGCGTCATCAACACCTGGTCCCCACCGCAGAAAGCCACGGAATCATCCCTGCACGGCGCGCGGGGCGGCCGTGGTGAGCCCGATGGCAAGCACACCGCGGACATGGACAGCACACCCGCCGATACCTGCCACACCCGGCACAGCGGCTCTCAATGAGGAAGACCGGCACTCATGAGCCGCCTGTCAGGCGGTGCAACTGCGGGCCGGGGGCTCCAGCTGGTACAGCCTGCCCTCGCGAAGCAGCGCCCAGAGCATCCTGATCTGACGTCGCGCGACGCAGATGACGGCTGCGACGTGTTTCATCCCCTGGGCGCGCTTCCGCTGGTAATACTCGCGGTCCCGTTGATGGTGGAGGCATGCGGCCTGGGCGGTGAGGAAGAGAGCCAGTTGCTTGGGGCGGCTGTATCTGTTGGGCCTGACGCGAATGCCTGTCCTTGTCCCGGAGTCGCGAGAAACGGGAACCATGCCGGTGGCAGATGCGAAATGTCCCTCGGTGGCGTAGGAGAAAAAGTCCCCGGCTGCGACCAGCAGTTCGGCTGCGAGCACGGACCCCATGCCTGGCATGGAGCGGAGGATTGAGGACTGCGGGTGTTGCTCGAGCATCGCCTCCATCTGCTTCTCGATCCGCGCAATCCGCTCGGTGAGATTCAGGGTGCTATTGGCGAGGTCTTCGATGATCTGACCGGCAACGTCCTCGCTGGGCAGAGCCGTCTGCTGGGCTTTCGCCGCAGCAATGGCCGTCTCTGCCACTTGGTGAGGCAGTCAGGCGCTGCGCTTAGCAAGCCATGCCGTCAGGCGACTGTGCCCCATTCTGCGCAGCGCGAGGGTGTCTGGAACCCGGTCAGCAGCACCACGGCGCCCTTGTGGGCCGAGAAATTGAACGCCCGCTCCAGAGCCGGGAACACGTCGGTGAGGGTGTCTCGCATTCGGTTGTATGCGCGGGTGCGGTCACGCACCAGGTCGGTGCGGTGCGAGACCAGCAGAGTGAGGTCGGAAATGGCCTGAGCAGGTACTTCAAGGTCCGAGAGTCGGTTCGCTGCGAAGACGGACGTCCTGGCGATGACGTGAGCATCGTGGGCGTCCGTCTTGTTATCGGTGCCGAGCGCGCGCGACATCTGCTTGACCAGCGTCCCGCTGACATACCGCGGACGCTGGCCATGCGTGATGAGTAATGCGATCAGGAGAGACGATGGGCTGCTGGGAATGTCGATGGCCCAGTTGACCTTGAGGGCCAGGTCGAGGATGTCGGCCAGGCCGGCGAGGATTTCGTCTTCGCCGTTGACAATCTTCTTGGACAGGAGCGTCTTCCCCGACACGTCCACGGCGCAGGCCCAGTGGTGCCCTTTTCCGGTATCGATTCCGACCCAGATTTCGTTCGTTCCCGCCCTGCTGCCCCTCCCCGGCTCATGCTGTTCTCTGGCCGGCAGGACGCTCACTCGCCAAGTCCGTACAGAGCGGCTCAACCGCATCTCTCAATAAGCGAGTACGAGCGACCCGGAGGCCAGCCGGACCAGTCGCTGCGAGCCCCCGAAGGGCAGACCCAAGCTAGCCGCATCTGGCCTCCCGGCCGCCAACCAGAACGATTGGAGAGCTCTGAAGATGCGATCACGTGATCAGGGCCACAGCAAAGCTGAGACAGTTGAGGAGGAGGGCATTTCAGCGGCACGGGAAGAACCCGGGCGGTTGCCCACCTGTCACGTCCATAAGAAAGCGGCTGAACCGCAGCTCTCAATCAGCAGCGAGAGCGAGTGCCCGACCGCTGGTGTCAGCAGTCAGTCGCCCATCGCCGCCCGGGTCGAGCTCACGCTACTGCCCGAGACCGAGGTGAAGGGACCGAAGCGGCTGACTTCACTGGTACGGGCCCAAGCGACCCAAGCGACCGAAGCGACTGGAACACGGACTATCCCTACACGACCGGGGAGCAGACCGCCGGCGTGAACGCACACGCCAGGCACTCGGGACCAACCCCGCACAAGCGGGAAGCACAGGAGGTCGGCCGCGAGCGCGTAGCCCCGGGGGGCCATCCCTGCGGATACGGGGAGCAGCCGTACCCACGGAGTCGGACATTCTCCGGGCGGGGAGCGGCCGACCAGGTGCGGGCCGGCGCTCGACACCGCCGGGCCATCCCCGCAGACGCGGGGAGCAGCTCCCTTGTCGGCAGGTGTGTACGCGGTGGAGTGGATCATCCCCTCAGGAGCGGGGAGCACGCTGGTGCCGTCCGCCAAGAGAGCCTCCAGCTTCGGCTCACCTCTTCCTCAGAGGTTGCAGAGCGCCTCGGCGCGTTCGGCGGCGATGGCGACGAGATCGTGGTCCTGGTCGGCGCAGTCCGGCTCTGACGGCATAGTGGTTGCTGTGCATGCTCATGGGCCTGGGCAATCTGGCTGCCCGTAGTGGGCCAGCACAACCGCCCAGGGTCTCTTGGCCTCCCTCTCCCCCGCCCGGATTCGGTTCACCCGGCGGCGTCACAGTCGGCCTGACCTGCAGCCATCCTGTGCAGGAAGCCGTTGGCAGGTAGTCCCAGAAGTCTTGTATGGTTTCTCGCGAATCATCCAGAGGGGTGGAGGGACCGGCCCTACGAAGCCCCGGCAACTCCCCGGTCGACTCGGCGTTCCATGTTCGCGCCGCGCCGTCGGGATCAGTGCCAACTCCGGCCCGCGCCAACGTGGCGCGGGAAAAGATGAGGAGACACGGTGCTCTTTGTGCTGCCTTTCGCCCCGGTTTTGTCCGCCCCGGGCTTTCCGCGTACCCATCTCGTGATCGCCGCGGCATATCGGCCGACCGCTTCGGCCCTTTCCTGCTGATCGTCCCTGCCCTTTTTCTGGCAAGGCCGCCGCGATCCTCGACTCGCGGACCGAGACCGGAGTACCCCCCTTAATGGACATTTCGGATATTTCTAGTGGTGTTGGCGTCCTCGACAAGGCCGCGGTGATCCTTGGTGCGCTGGCGTCGGGCCCGGCCACTCTGGCCGGGCTGGTCGCCTCCACCGGCTTGGCACGGCCCACTGCGCACCGACTCGCCCTCGCACTCGAACGCCACCGTCTGGTCACCAGGGACCTGCAGGGCCGCTTCGTTCTCGGCCCTCGACTCGGCGAGCTCTCGGCCGCAGCGGGCGAGGACTGCCTGCTGGCCGCCGCCGGCCCGGTCCTCACCTCTCTCCGGAACGTCACCGGCGAGAGCGCGCAGCTCTACCGGCGCCAGGGCGAGATGCGCGTTTGTGTCGCCGCCGCCGAACGTACCTCCGGCCTGCGCGACATCGTGCCAGTGGGGTCCACGCTCCCCATGAAGGTCGGCTCCGCCGCCCAGGTGCTGCTGGCCTGGGAGGAACCCGAGCGCTTCTACGAAGGTCTGCAGGGTGCTCGCTTCACGACCACCGCCCTCAGCGGCGTACGGCGCCGGGGCTGGGCCCAGTCGATCGGAGAGCGCGAACCCGGCATGGCCTCCGTCTCGGCGCCGGTCCGCGACTCGTCCCACCGTGTCGTCGCCGCCGTCACGGTCACCGGCCCGATCCAACGCCTCACCCGACACCCCGGCGCCCGGCTCGCGAAGGCCGCTGTCGACGCGGCCGACCGCCTCACCGAAGCCGTCTCCCACCCCTGACCCCGGCAGCACCACGTGGGGTCCTGGCTCTCCCCCGGCCGGCGTGTTCAGACTTCCTCGACCGGGAATTCCTCGATGCCGCTCCCTGCACCATGCATGCCGCACCGAGGAACACCGCATCATTGAGCTGTTTTCATCCTGAACAGCCGTAGGTCATCAGCGTGTGGACGGCCTGGACGATGGTGTTGATGCGGCGGGTGGAGCATCTAGCTCTCCGGAGCAGTCGCCAGGGCTTCAGCTGCGCGAAGGCGCGTTCACCCGGAGCACTCAGCCGGGCGTGAGCGTGGTCGAACTTCTGCTAATGCGGGGGCTGTTCGCAGTGGCGGTAGTACGGGGCCCGGAAGGTGGCGCCAGCACCTTGGCAGGCCCGGTCCGCGAGAACGAGGACCTGCCGGGTCAGGCAGGCCTGGACGACGGCTGTGGGCGCGGGCCGCGGTCAGGTCGTGGGTGCGGCCTGATGTCGCGCGGGAAACCACAGCGGTGTGCCGTCGGGACGGGGCGACGACCTGCACGTTCATGCCGTGCTTGCGGTGCTTGCGGTGCTTTTGCGGGGAGTACGGTTCGTCCGCGGCGATGCGGTCGGTGGGGATCAGGGCGGCCTTCCACGATGACGAAGTCGTCCTCGCCCAGCCCGGTCAGGGCCTCGTGCAGGCCCGGCGCCCACGCCGCAAGGACGTCCAGGATCTCGTCGACGTACCGCCAGGCAGTGGCTGTCGAAGTGGCTGCCGAGACGCCGAAGCCGGCCTCCAGGGCGGGCAGCGGCTCATTCTTGCGCAGGTGCACCGGCGCGAGCTGCGCCTGGTCGAAGCAGCCGAGCTTGCGCCAACGTGTGTTGCGGGCCCGGCGATGCTCGTACAGCAACCAGGCGACATGCTCAACGAGCTCATGCAGGACGTCGAGCATGGCAGGATACGGAACCAACAGGGCAGTGATGATGGTGCCGTGGTTCACCGCCGGGTCTGACTCTCGACAGGGCTGATAACCAACGGGGTTGCCGTGTAAGGGATCTGTCGGCTCGTTGCGGTGGTCCACGATGCATGCCGGCCGGACAAGCGTTTCGTGATCTGATAAGAGCTTGGGCTGACGAGCTCGTGCACGGTAAGCGGTGGGGCGTCGAGTTCTGGATCGTCGATCACGGCTGCGTGGCGGGGAACGTGACGCGCGCAGCGATCATCAGCGACCGGAGGATCACAGGGCCTGCCTGCTGCCGTGATCGCTGAACTTATGACCGTATTAGGGCCGTTGTGGCATGAACGGCGCCAGGACCGGCTTGCCTCTCGGCCGCGGAAGCGTGCTGTGGGAGCCGGCGCGAAGCACCGGCTGGTGTTCGTCAACCGGCTCCTGGCCACTCTCGTGCATCTTCGCCATGGGGTTACTCATGACGTGCCGGCCTGCTGGTTCGGCGTGGACCGCTCCACCACCACCCGGGCCATCGGCGAGGTGCGGCCCCTGCTCGCGGAACGCGGATGCACCATCAGCCCCGACGTGCGACTCCGGACCCTCGCCGACGTTGTGGACCATCTCGGCGCGACCGGGAAGAGCGGCATCATCGACGGCACCGAGATCCGGGGCCGCCGCCCGGCCGCCGGACCGGGATCGTTTTGTCTCCGGCAAGAACAAGCAGAACGCCGTCAAATCCATGGTGGTCACGGACGGCGAAAGCCGCGTCCTGTGGTGCAGCCCGGCCGGTCCGGCAAGCTGCGCGGACATCACCCACGCCCGTCGATGAGGACTGATCGAACTCCTGACCGACGGTCCAGCAGTCGAGACCCTCGCCGACGCCGGCTATCAAAGACTCGGAGCACAGACCGGCGGACGCGTCGTGACGCCACCCCATCACAAGTTCAAGAAGAATGCCCCGGACCGGTACGAGGAGATGTACGAGCGGCAGCGCAAGGCACACTCTTCGCACCGTATCCGGGTCGAGCACGGCATCGCACACCTGAAAGAACCGGCGGGCCCTGGCCCGGCGCGTCGGCCGCCGCGAACACATGAGCGACACCGTCCAGGCCATCGCCGGCCTGCTCTCCCATCAGCAGACGCAGACCTGACGCCTGCACGGCAGATGTGAACACCAGGCTCGCTGGGAGCCCCGGCCTCCCACCGCTCACCGTGCACAAGCTCATCAGGGCCGGACGCTTGGCTCGCGGGAGGCGGGGGAGGCAGTCGTCACATAGCGTCGACGCAGGCGCATACGGATGGACACGCCGACGGACACGAGTCCGCACCCGCGTGCGGACAGGCCGGCGGGCGTGTCGAGCAGCGACCCGGTCGGTCGGGCCCTCCCACGTACCGCCACCCGGCGGACGTTCGGGCGCGCGTCGGCAAAGGCCCCGAGGTGAGAAGGAAGACCGGTGGACCAGACCCTGCCGGAGCGCGCGTCCACGGTGGCGCTGCGCGTCAACGGAACGGACCGCTCGCTCCTCCTGGACCACCGCACGACCCTGCTGGACGCGCTGCGCGACCACCTCGGCCTCACCGGCACCAAGAAGGGCTGCGACCACGGGCAGTGCGGTGCCTGCACCGTCCTCCTCGACGGCCGGCGCGTGAACAGCTGTCTGCTGTTCGCCGTCGCGTGCGCGGGCCGTTCCGTCACCACCGTCGAGGGCCTGGCGGACGGCGAGCACCTCCATCGGGTCCAGGAGGCGTTCGTCGCCCAGGACGCCCTGCAGTGCGGCTACTGCACACCGGGCCAGATCTGCTCGGCCGTGGCCCTGCTGGACGAGGCGGCGCGCGGCGAACCGTCGCACGTGACACCGCCGGAACGCCTGCCGGGTGAGCCCGTCGCCCTCACGCCGGACGAGATCCGGGAGCGCATGAGCGGGAACATCCGCCGCTGCGGCGCCTACCCGAACATCGTGGCCGCGATCGAGGAGGCCGCACGGTGAAGCCCTTCGCATACGTACGCCCCGAACGCACCGAAGAGGCCATCGCGCACCTCGCGGCCCACCCCGACGTCCGCTTCCTGGCGGGCGGCACCAACCTCGTGGACCTGATGAAGCTGGGCGTCACCGGCCCGCCGCTGCTCGTCGACCTCGGCGCCCTGCCCCTCGACGGCGTCGCGAAGCCCCCCGACGGCGGCCTGCTGATCGGGGCGACCACGCGCAACAGCGACGTCGCCGCCCACCCCTCCGTGCGCGCCCGCTACCCCGCGCTGTCCCAGGCCCTGCTGGCCGGCGCCTCGCCCCAGCTCCGCAACGCGGCCACCACCGGAGGCAACCTCCTCCAGCGCACCCGCTGCCCCTACTTCCAGAACACGTCCACGCCGTGCAACAAGCGCCTGCCCGGTTCCGGCTGCCCCGCCCGGGAGGGCGTCCACCGGGACCTCGCGGTCCTCGGCCACTTTGCCCACTGTGTCGCCACACACCCCTCGGACATGGCCGTCGCCCTCACCGCCCTCGACGCAGAGGTCCGGCTGCACGGGGCGAACGGCCAGCGGACGGTGCCCGTCGCCGCGTTCCACCGACTGCCCGGCGACCGCCCTGACCTGGACACCGTCGTCACGCCCGGCGAACTCATCACGGGCGTGACGCCCCCCGCCACCGACAGGCGCGAGGCACTCGCCTCCACCTGACGTGTGAGGGCCTCGGCCACATCGGCCGACGACCAGGCATACAGCACGCGCATCCCGTCGGGGATCTCGACCGCCTGACGGTGCAGTGCGAACCGGACCTCGGCAAGGCGCAAGCCGGGCCCACTCGCGTCCAGTGCGAGCCTTTCGTCCACGTCTTTCACAGCGCGCCGCCACAGCAGCTGAAGGGCTTGGGACCGTCCCCAGGCGCACGATCCCTGGCGGTTCTTCCCCACCGTGGAGGCGGCCGTCGCCACCTGCCGCCGGAGCACGGGGCGGAGTGGGCGCCCGGGGCCGGCGAGGAGCGGTGAGACGGCTTCCGTACTGGGTGGTGTGTCGGATACCGCCTCGCATCGTGGACCGGCGCGACCGGTGTCGGCCACCGGGCACGGGCTATCGCCGCGGTACGGGGACGAGGCGCAGGAGTGCGTGGAGGACGGCGTCGATGGTGTCCTGCGCGGGCTCGTGGCTGACATGGGTCAGCAGGCGTGCCAGGGCCCGCAGGAGATGCGGCGACGCCATCACCCGGGGGTGGAGGATCGGCCGGTAGCCGAACCGGGAGAAGAGCAGATCGCCCGCGAGGTTCCCCAGCCGGTAGTAGCGCGCCCATCGGCGCTGGATCTCGGCCGGGTACTGATGCAGCGCGTGTTCCCGGCGCGGCCCGGCCGGCCGGGCCAGCGCCAGGGCGATGGTCTCCGCCGCCACCTCGGCGGCCTCCATCGCCTGGGCGATGCCCTCACCGCTCCACGGGCTGACCATGCCGGCGCTGTCACCCACGAGCAGCAGGCCCCGGCGGTACTGCGGTCGCCGGTTCAGCCCCATCGGCAGCGGCGCGCTACGCAAGGGGGAATCGGCGTTCCCTTCGTGCAGGCCCCACTCCTCGGGCAGGCGGGGCAGCCAGTGTTCCAGCGCCGCCCGCAGGTCCACGGGCCGGCGCCGCCGCCGCTGTGGCAGGGCTCCCAGACCCACGTTGACACGACCGTCCCCCATGGGGAACACCCATCCGTATCCGGGCAGGTCGAGTCCGGTGCGGGGACAGCGCAGGTCGGCCCACAGCTCCAGGTAGGGGTCGTGGGTGCGGGCCTCGCTGCGGTAGTACCGGCGGGCGGCCGCCGCGACGGGTCGCTTCACATCACGTTCGAAGCCGAGGCCGAGAGCCGTACGCGCCGAGGCGCCGTCGGCCGCGACCACCAACGGGGCCCGGTAGCACACCCGCTCCGCGTCCGGCCCGCGGGAGGCCGTCACGCCGATGACGTACCCTGCCCGGTCGGTCAGGGTGCCCGTCACCTTCACACGGGTGCGCAGGCGCGCTCCGGTGGCGCTCGCGCGGGCGGCGAGCAGGTCGTCGAAGTCGTGCCGGCTGCGGGTGAGCCCGAAGTCGGGAAGGGCGCCCAGGCGGGGCCAGTCCAGCTCCGCCTGGTGTCCGTCGCAGACCCAGCGCATTCCTTTGTTGCGCATCCAGCCCGGCGCGTCGATGTCGATGCCCAGCCGCACCAACTGGTGCACGCCACGCGGGGTCAGCCCGTCACCGCACACCTTCTCCCGGGGGAAACCGCTCTTCTCCAGGAGCAGCACGTCCACACCGGCTCGCGCCAGGTGTACCGCGGCAGCGGAACCAGCCGGTCCCGCCCCCACCACGATGACCTGCGCCTCCTCGTCACCGGCGCCTTCAGATCCCCCACGGCCGCCGTTGCGACCGCCGCCGATCCCGTCACTTTTGGTGATCACCCCCCTACTATGCCCGCCGTCGGGCACCAGCAGTCCGTCCGGCGCGGCGGAGGCGGCCGCCTGTCCGGGAAGGGCTTCGGAAGGGCTTCGCGCGAGGGGTCTCGCCGGTGGCGGTGTACATCGGGTGACCCCCGACAGCCTCTGGCGAAACGTCCGGAGCATGAGGAACGGACAGGAATCCGCGGAGGCCACGGTCCCTGGACGGAGGCCAAAGCCTGTCCGGCGGAGCAGGACCGGGCAGACCCCATGCCGTGTCTTCTGGTTCAGGCCCGGCTCGCCCTCAGGCTCACGGGCCGAAGACGCAGGCCGGCATCCCGGGCGAGTAGCCGTCCTCGGCAACGCTCGGGGTGCCGGTCCACCAGTCGTCGACGTAGCTGCCGTCGCTGAGCCTGTCCCAGGTGGTGAACGGCCTGCCGTACTGGATGTGGCCCCGCCCCAACCGCCGTTGCTCACCTGGCAGACCACGTACACCATCGCCCCGTAGTTCACGGATCCGGTGACGCGGGCACGATAGACCTCCCATTCACGCTTGAACACCCCGTCAGCGACGTTCACCCGGAACCAGCCTTCGCCGTCCGCCGTGTCCCCGGCCGCCCAGGGCGACCGGAGCTCCGGACCAAGCCAGGGCGGCTTGTCCACGAGAACGGGCTCTGGCACAACTTCTGTGGACCCGTGGCAGCAGTTTCCGGTGTCCCAGATAAAAATTCGTCCGCAAAGAACGGCATCCCTACCCTGAGTCGGAGCGGGAGTGCGCGCATTCCCGTAGGTTGCGGTGCCGTGGCAGAGCGGCCCATTGCGATCGACGTGGGCGAGGTCCCTCCCACGGCGACTGACGGAGACGGGGCGGACCTGCCCCCATCTGTCCGCGGGTTCAAATCCCGTCGGCACCGCAGCCGACCCGGACTTACGAGCGTGTCTCTTCGATGGGTTGGTCAGTTGACCGGATACGCCTGCCCGGCTGATGATCACCGATGCGATGTGGGACCGGATCGAACTGCTGATGCCGGCTGATCCGGTCCGTGGACGGCGGTGGGCCGACCACCGCCGGACCCTGGAGGCCATCGCGTGGCAGTACCGCACCTGCTCCCCCTGACGCGACCTGCCAGAGAAGCCGGACCCCTTCCAGACCACGCACAAACGGCTGATCAAGTGGGCCGCGGACGGCACCTGGGCACGAGTCCTGGCGGCGTTACTTGCAGTGCCGGATGCCGATGCCGATGACGAGGCGAGCTGGACGGTTTCGGTAGACTCCACCGTCTGCCGGGCTCACCAGCATTCCGCCCAAGCCAGAAAAAAGGTGCCTCTATTGTTTTGGTCAAGCCGTAGCCGGTGTGGGCGGCTGGTAGAAGGTCCCGTCTCGGAGCATGGCGAAGAGGACGTCGACGCGCCGTCGGGCCAGTGCGACGAGGGCCGCGATGTGATGCTTTCCCTCGCGGCGTTTGCGGTCGTAGTAGGCGCGTGACTCAGGCTGGGACAGTGAGGCGAATGCGGCGAGGTAGAAGGCGCGTTTGAGCTGTTTGTTGCCGCGCCTGGAGGGGTGTTCGCCGCGGATGGACGAGCCGGAGCTGCGGGTCACGGGTGCCAGGCCTGCGTAGGCGGCGAGGTGTCCGGCGCTGGCGAAGCCGCTGACGTCACCGACGTCGACGAGGATGCGGGCGGCGGTCCTGATCCCGATGCCGGGCATCGAGATCAGGACCTGGGAAAGAGGGTGGGCCTCCAGGAGTTCCTCGATCCGGGTGGCGAGGAGTTTCCGCTGGTCCAGGACGGACTGGAGGGAGCCGGCGAGGCTGGGGACGATCAGCGCGGCGGCGTCCGTGCCCGGGACGACGACGGTCTGTTCGTCGAGTGCGGTGAAGATGTCCTCGACCAGCCGCTCGGCCATCCGCGGCGCCTTGGGACGTATCAGGGTCACGAGACGTCGTCTTCCGGCTTTGCGGATCTGGGCCGGGGAGCCGAACTGGTCCAGCAGTTTGAGCACGGCCGGGTGCTGGATGCGCGGGCCCAGGACACGTTCGAGCGAGGGGTGGATCTGGGTGAGCAGGCCGCGGAGCCGGTTGGTGATCCGGGTGGACTCGCCCGCGAGGTCGTCGTCGAACCCGGCGATCATCGAGAGCTCGGCGATCGTCTCATCGGTGGGATCGATGGTCCGCAGGGTGTGGGGCATCGCTCTGGCGGCGTCCGCGATGACGAACGCGTCACGGGCATCGGTTTTCGCCTCGCCGGGGTAGAGATCGGCGATCCGCCGCATCGTCAGTCCCGGCAGATAGGCGACCTGGCAGCCCGCGTCCCGGGCGACCGCCAGCGGCAGGGCCCCGATGGAAGCCGGCTGGTCGACGACCACCAGGACCGTTCCGTGCTTGGCCTGGAGCTTGTCGAACAGCTCGCGCAGTTTCGGTTCGCTGTTGGGCAGCGGTTTGTCGAACACCTTCTTCCCCGCCCGGTTCACGGTAGTGGCATGGTGTTCGCCTTTGCCGACGTCCAGGCCCAAGTAGACGTCGACGGCAGTCTCGTCCGTCATGCCGGTCCCTCCCGTGCTTGCGCTCTCCCCGGCCTCACCTGCGGCATCAGCGTGCCGGCATCCACGTTACGAAGAGACTGCCCAGGGGGCGCTCGTGCCTCTAATCAGCGGTCTGCCAATGCCTCCGGCACCGGCGACACCACCTTTTCGATCATCTCGACTGGGGGCTCAAGTCATACCGGGGCCGAAGGCCGGGAGCCTCATTGCGAGGCCACGAAGACGGTAACGGGGGCGCCCGGCCGATCCGAGCCCAAGAACCACGCCCTCGGCCGCTCCCGTGACGGCTTGAACACGAAGGTCCACCTCGCCACCGACAGCCGGACAGGACCTCTGCCCCTCCATGTCACCGCGGGCCAGACCGGTGACACACCGGCCTTCGAGACGGCCATGGCCAAAACCCGGGTTCTACACAGCGGGGCCGGCAGACCAAGAACCCGACCTGCAGATGCTCTTGCCGATCACGCCCACTCCCCCGCGCGACCCGTGGGCACCTCCGTCGCCGAGGTATCCGAGCCGTCATTCCCAGCCCGCGGGCCAGGTCGGCCACCGCTTACGCCGAGGCCGCGCCGGAGGCCGCCCGCCTGGCTTCGACGCCGAGACATACAAGAAACGCAATACCGTCGAACGATGCATCGCCCGGCTCAAGCAGTGGCGCGGCCTGGCCATGCGCACCGACAAGCTTGCCATCGCGTATCAGGCTGCCCTCCACCTGGCTTCCATCCTTATCTGGGCTCGTCACTGAGCAGGCATCACGACGCACCACCGAGCGGAGAAAAGGGTTTGATGCAGGTTCGGGTGACAGGTTGAGTCACGCGGCCTGGAGGGCCGGTGTGGTCATGACGGTCTCGAATTCGACGGGGGTCAGTCGACCGAGTGCGGCTTGCCGGCGACGGCGGTGGTAGGTCCGCTCGATCCAGGTCACGATGGCGATCCGCAATTCCTCGCGGGTGGCCCACTTCCTGCGGTCGAGGACGTTCTTCTGCAGCAGACTGAAGAAGGACTCCATGGCCGCGTTGTCGCCGGCCGCCCCGACCCTCCCTATCGACCCGGCCATCCGGTGACGGTCGAACGCCCGGACGAACTTCCGGGACCGGAATTGCGAGCCGCGATCGGTGTGCAGGATGCATCCGTCGACGTTTTCACGCCGGGCCACGGCGTTCTCCAGAGCGGTCACGGCCAGGCGGGACTTCATCCGCGTGTCGATGGAGTAGCCCACGATCCTGTTGCTGAAGACATCCTTGATCGCGCAGAGATACAGCTTGCCGTCGCCGGTGGCGTGTTCGGTGATGTCGGCGAGCCAGAGCCGGTCCGGGCCGGCCGCGGTGAAGTCACGACGGACGAGATCGTCGTGCACCGGCGGGCCGGCCTTCTTGCCCCGGCCGCGCTTCTTGCCGAACACGCTCCACCAGCGGTTGTCCCGGCAGATCCGCCACGCGGTCCGGTCCGCCATCGCGGCCCCGGTGCTGCGGGCCTCATCGGCCAGGAAGCGGTAGCCGAACTCCGGGTCCTCACGGTGGGCACCGAACAACGCGTTCGCGCGATACGCCTCCTCGAGAACGGCGTCGGCCACCGGTTTGTCGAGCCAGCGGTAGTACGGCTGTCTGGCGAGCTTGAGCACCCGGCACGTCACCGTGACGGGCACCCCGTCCCCGGCGAGCTCCTTCACGAGCGGGTAGATCCTTTTCCCGGCAGATGCGCCTGCGACAGATAGGCCGCGGCTCGGCGCAGGACCTCGTTCTCCTGCTCCAGCAGCTTGATCCGCCGATGTGCCTCCCGCAGCTCCGCGCTCTCCTGGCTGGAGGTTCCGGGCTTGGAGCCGTCGTCGATGTCCGCTCGGCGCATCCACTTCCACAACGTCATCGGGTGGACTCCGAAGTCGGTGGCCACCTGCTCGACCGTCACACCTGGGCCGCGGTTCCTCGCGACCCGCACGACGTCCTGGCGGAACTCTTCCGGATAGGGCTTGGGCACAGCGACATCCTTCCCTCCTGCCTCACAGGGCAAGCCAGTTCAGGTGTCACCCGATCGTGCGGCAGACCCAAACCTGGTGGTCCCTACCCGAAGAGACCCATAGCATC
Organism: Streptomyces sp. NRRL B-24572; assembly: GCF_002156145.1. Lineage (NCBI taxonomy): Bacteria > Bacillati > Actinomycetota > Actinomycetes > Kitasatosporales > Streptomycetaceae > Streptomyces > Streptomyces sp. NRRL B-24572. Next base: position 15,810 of record NZ_MWIG01000508.1, read on the forward strand.
CGCCTATGACCGAGAACATCAGGATTGCAGATGACGAGCATGGCACAGAGACTGAAAGGCAACTCGTCTGGAGAGCCGAGTCTGTCGGCTTCGCAGCACTCGACATAAACGACGCCGAGCTCATGCACGGCTGGAGATCTGATCCCGTGGCCGCCCATCAGATCGGCATCTGGCCACGCCCACTCACCGCCGTGCGTGAGCGTATCGAACGCGACATCGAAGACGATGACCGTGACGACTTCCTCATCCTCTCCCCCGACAGCATCCCTGTCGGCTACGTCGCACTGACCAGCCAGAACATCGTCAATGGCACAGCTCAGGTCGAGCTGATGCTCGCTGCTCGGCATCGCGGGCACGGCTACGGCACCGCTGCCCTGGACGCCATGGTTGACCTAGCCTTCGGCGAACTTCCGATGTATCGGCTCACGGCGGAAACGCACACCGACAACGCCCCCGCGCTCACCGTCCTTGCCAAGTCAGGTTTCACCCAAGAAGGAATCAGCCGCGCCGCCTGCCTCCACCGCGGCCGCCGCCACGACCTCGCCGTCTTCTCGCTGCTCCGCCCCGAATGGGAAGAGCTGGCCCGTCCTCGCGCCTGGGAAGCCTGACCGGCGAAGCACTTGGCCAACACTCACTCCGGCCAGACGCCATACTCCTCAGAGCATCAAAAAGACAGGCGCTAAGAGGTCCTAACAAAGG